>JBPCPQ010000093.1:0-1165 GCA_050999015.1 Pyrinomonadaceae bacterium
GCTCGAAAGCGTTAGCGGCTGATTACCGCAGCGCGGCTGGTGAGTTGCGCGCCGCGATTCAAAACACCTACTGGGACGGAACCGAGCGCATGCTCTATGCCGACACGCCCGATAAAAAGAATTTCTCGCAGCAGACCAACGCGCTCGCCGTCGTCGCCGGATTGGTCAAGGGCGATGACGCGCGTGAGCTTGTCGCGCGCATCATCCCCGACGTGTCGCTCGTTCAAGCGAGCATATATTTCAAGCACTACTTGCACTCGGCGGTGAACGTGGCGGGCGAGGGCGACCGCTATCTCGATCTTCTCGGCGAGTGGGACGCGATGCTCGCGCGCGGCCTGACGACGTGGGCGGAGACCGCCGACCCTTCGCGTTCTGACTGTCATGCGTGGGGAGCCAGCCCGAACTACGAACTGTTCCGCACCGTTCTCGGTATTGACTCCGCCGCGCCCGGCTTCCAGCGCGTCCGCATCCGACCTTTTCTCGGAAAACTAACGAAAGCGTCGGGTGCAATTCCGCACCCGCGCGGCGAGGTCGCGGTGAGTCTTTCTTTGGTGAATAACAAACTCACGGCGGAAGTAAATCTGCCCGAAGGCGTCGCCGGAGAATTCGTCTGGCGCGGTATAACTCGCCCGCTCGTGCCGGGCAAGTCGAGGATTGTGTTGTGAGAGTTAAGAGCATGCGGATAAGGTGAATAAACTGGAATGATGAAAAATTATGTAATGATGGCGTTGATAATTGTGTCTCTCGCCGTTGTAACTTCCGCGCAAACTTCTTCGATGGAAAGAAAGATCGAGCTTCTATGGCCGGGCGGCGCACCCGGAGTCGTCGGTCAAGAGCCTGCGGATCGTCCGACGTTGGAATTCTTCTTGCCCCCGGCAGGGAAGGGGAATGGGACGGCGGTGATCGTGTGTCCCGGCGGCGGATACGGCGCGCATGCGATGGATCATGAAGGCAAGCAGATCGGCGAATGGTTCAACGCGCTCGGCGTCGCGGCCTTCGTGTTGAAGTATCGTCTGGGGCCGCGCTATCGTCATCCCGCTCCGCTTCAGGACGCGCAGCGCGCGATTCGTTATGTGCGCCACCACGCGAAGGAATTAGGCGTCGCGCCCGACCGCATCGGCATCATGGGCTTCTCGGCAGGCGGACATTTAACCGCGACCGCCGG
>JBPCPQ010000306.1:0-2398 GCA_050999015.1 Pyrinomonadaceae bacterium
ACCTTCCGCGAATGTCGAACCCGCTCCGGCTGTCGCGCCGAATGCTGTCTCGGAACTGCCGGTTGCTGTTGCTCCGCCACAAGCGCCGCGATCTCCATCGAAGAGGCGCGGCATGATAACGCCTGCCACAGTTTCCGCCCTACAGGTCTCGTCGCCTCCGGCACCGCCCGGTGTGATAACCGTTGTTCACCGCCTAAGCGGCTGGAAACTTCTCGCGTGGCTCGCCGCGACGCGCTCGCCGGTCGTAGAAGTTGACGACCTGCCCTTCGCCTCCGACGTGCATACTAATATCGTCGCCGGATTCGTGTCCGAAGACGGGCGCACAGTGATTGCCCGACTCGGCCAAGCCGAGGCTGAAGGGGAAACTTCAGTCGCGCCGCCTTTGGAACCCGGCGCGACCGGAAGCCTTTTTGACTTGCCTGAATTGACGGTCGTGCAGCGCGACGGACAGCAGATTAAAGCGCGGTTCATCGGTCTTGACGGCAGCACCGGTCTTTCTTTATTGGAAACTGCCGCCCCGGTTTTCGCTCCCGCGCCGAAAGTTGGAGTGGTGAGGATGTCAGTCGGGCAGCGCGTGCGCCTGTTCGCGCCTGAGCCTGTACACCCGACCCGCGCCGCTTCGCAAAATGGCAAAGTCTTCTTCAGCATTTCCGAGTCCGGCGGCAAACTTTCAAAAATTAAGATTACTCCTTCCGGTAGGGCAGTGGGCGCATCGTTGCGTGCTCCCGTCCTCACTTCGGCTTGGACGGGCGCCATTGCTACTGATGAAGCCGGCACGATTATCGGCATCGTCGCCGAGAGTAATGATAAGGAAACACAGCTTGTCACCGCCGAAGGAATGCGCGCCGCCGAAAAGCGCGTCAGGGCACGCCGGGCGAGCGTCCCGCAACCGTGGCTCGGCGCACGCGGTGATGCAATCGCCACGGCGAAGCTTGACCATTTAGTTGCGCGCGGGTGGTCGCGTGATAACGCGCGTACACTGATTGATAGAGGGCAGGGAGTGCTCTTATCTCGAGTCGCGCCGGGAACACCTGCGGCGCTCGCCGGACTTCGCAGCGGAGACATCGTCGCGCGTATCAGCGAGCATGAGATTAAAAACCTTGACGACCTGTCGTTATCACTGAAGGAAGCCGGGAGCGGCGCGACGATTGACTTTACTGTGCTGCGGCGCTCACTCGAAACCGCGACGCTCAAGCTACCCGTGACGTTGAGCGAATCATTGAACCCGGCCTTCGCCACGGGCGAGGCCGAGTTGCGCGCCGTCGAGGATGAATTGCGGTCGCTCGAAAAAGAGATTCGTGCGATGAAACCGAAGGTGAGCGAATCGGAAGCAGGTGCGCTCGAAGCGCTGATGAAGGCTAAAGCGGAAGAAGAAGTCGCGCGCCGGGCGGGAGATCAGGCGCGCGTCGTCGCTGCGATGAAAAGCCTGCTACAGTCGCAGCGGCTTCTCGAAAGCTCGCGGAAAGAATTTGAGAATTTTAATAAGCGTTACAGGGAGATTTATGAGCGGCAGGCTCAGGCGCAACGGCGCGGAGGCACGCCCTTAGCTTTCCGCTACAACTGGAACTTCAACAAAAGGCCGTTCATCGAGGGGCTGAAGACAATCGCCATCTCGCCGAAAATTGCCGCCCGCTTTAGGGCGCAGAATGGACTGCTTGTAACCGCCGTCACGCCGCAAACCCCGGCGGCCATCAGCGGCCTGCGTCCCGGCGATGTTATCGAAGGGGTCAACGGGCAATCATTCCCCGAAGCGGAATGGAAGTTTGAGTTTCGATTCGGAACCGACGTTGAATTGAACTTCAACGTGGTGCGCGAAGGGAAGAAGTTCAAGCTCAAATTCTCACAGCCCGACGGCGTCTCCACCGAGAAAAAATAGAGTTCCTTACGCCCGCCCCGCCTTCAAGCTCCTATTCCCGGAGTGTAACCGGAAACAGTCGGTAGCGCGTTGAGAGTTACGCCTTCAAGCGTGATGAGCGGCGGGAACTTCACGCCTGAAGGCGTAACTCTCAACTTTTGCCCGTTGTCACCGACTGTTTCCGGTCACACCCCTATTCCTAGCGAATAATTGAAAATTACCCTAAATATGCTACTCTTAGCACACTTAACCGCCCGTTGTTTCAAATCGCCTGTTGCTTGTGGGAAGCGTCGTCTCTCTCAACATGTTGCACGAAGCCGTCGAGTATTATCATCGTTTATTGTCCGATCCTGAAACAGCCGAATCGTCACGCGCGATGCTTGACGACGGCCTCGAACGCGCCAAACTGATTTTCGGCGGTCGTCGTTTGTCCCCCTACCTGCGCCCGCACTTCGTCACCGAAGCGGATTTCGCCCGCGTGAGCCGCATCTGCGAAACACTCTGGGGCGCGATTCAGAAGGTCAAAGACGCCGCAGTCGCGGA
>JBPCPQ010000325.1:0-3439 GCA_050999015.1 Pyrinomonadaceae bacterium
TTTCGGGCCGCGAGCGCGTCATCGAACTCACTCCCGAAAACTCTTACACACGGGCGAAAAGCTTTTAAAGCAGAGATCAGAAGGTTAGATGTCGGATGTCAGTTAAAGCCGGCGACCACTTTCTAACATCAGACATCTAACCACTACCTCATGAATGCTCTCCGATTTGAGAACGGCCACCTGCGAATTGCGAATACCCTTAAGCCGGACGCGGCGGGCGAGGCGCTGGTGCGCGTTAGGCTATCGGGGATTTGTCACACCGACCTCGAAATCGCGCGTGGTTACGCCGGGTTTCAGGGCACGCTTGGACACGAGTTCGTCGGCATGGTCGAGCGCGCAGCCGAAGCGCCCGCGCTCGAAGGTCGCCGCGTCGTTGGCGAGATCAACGCTGGCTGCGGCGCGTGTGCGCAGTGCGCGGCAGGTGATGCGCGCCACTGCCCGCGCCGGACGGTGCTCGGCATCGTGGGACGCGACGGCGCGCACGCCGAGTTTCTTCAACTCCCGTCCGTGAACTTGCTGCCGGTGCCCGACGAAGTATCGGACGAGTGCGCCGTCTTTACCGAGCCGCTCGCCGCCGCCTGCGGCATCATTGAACGGGTTGAGATTACGAAAGAAACTCGCGTCGCCGTCGTCGGCGACGGCAAACTCGGACTCCTCTGCACGCAGGCGATTAACGCGCTAACGAACGCTCAGGTCACACTCATCGGTAAACACGCTTCCAAACTCGACATCGCCCGGCGACAAGGCATCAAAACAATTTTGCTTGCTGATCTGCAAAAAGTCCGACGCGGCTTTGATGTAGTAATTGAAGCTTCGGGCGCGACGGGCGGCTACGCGCTGGCGCTCGAGCTGATACGCCCGCGCGGAGTGATAGTACTCAAGTCAACATTTCACGGCGCGACCGAATTTAACGCGGCGCGTGTCGTTGTTGATGAAATCAGTGTGGTCGGCTCACGCTGCGGCAGGTTCGCGCCCGCGCTCAAACTTTTGGAACGAAACGCCGTTGATGTCAAAAGTCTCATCAGCGAAGAGTACGCGCTCGCCGACGCCGTCAAAGCGATGGAGCGCGCTGCCGCGCCCGGCGTGTTGAAGGTTTTGCTCCGACCTTAGAGAACAGAAGGCGGAAGGCGGAAGGCGGAAGGCGGAAGGCAGAAAGCAGAAGGCAGAAGAAGGCAGAAAATTACAATGTTGCGTGGACATAGAGATTTGAAGGTTTATCAGTTGGCCTATCGTCTGGCGATGGAGATTTTTCAGGAGTCGAAAACTTTTCCGAAGGAGGAGAGATACTCACTGAGTGACCAGATTCGCCGCTCTTCGCGTAGCGTTACGGCGAACATCGCTGAAGGGTTTCGGAAACGTCAGTACCCGAATATGTTCGTTAGCAAGTTGGCTGATTCAGACGCTGAAGCAACTGAAACGCAGGTGTGGCTCGATTTCGCTCATGATTGCAGCTACATAACCAGCGAGCGGTACGAACAACTCACAAAGAGTTACGAAGAAATAGGCCGAATGCTCTCAAGCATGATGACTAACCCGGAAAAATTCAGACCACTGTAGTTCTGCCCGCTGCTTTCAACTTTCTGCCTACTTGCCTACTGCCTTCCGCCTTCTGCTTTCTGCCTTCCGCTTTGCGGCGCGTGCGCGGTTTCGTTATACTCAGAAGCCTCGTATCCGTGCTGACATTCTCTCATTAAGAACAATTCACGGATGGGCGGCACACGTCCCGCGCGGCGGGTGGGTGCAACACGATAAAGACGGCATTTTGAGAGGGTGGTAAAAGCAATATGTTTGAAATCCCCAAAGGTCAAACGACAGACGCGGATCGCAATATTCTGCGCAAACTCCGCGTGTGGATTGCGGCGATGGCGGTGGCGTGTCTCATCGTCGGCATTGCCATCGGCGCGCTGTTGACGGGAAAACAGGTTGTCGCGCAAAACGATGCGCAGCAGATCGCGGCGGCGCGCGCGCCCGAAGCGTTGTCGGCCTCATTCGCCGAAATTGCGCGGCGCGTCGAGCCGGCGGTCGTCAACATTGATACGGTCGCGGCGACGCCGCAAATCGCCGGGCGGAAAAGCGACGGCGACGAAGACGAAGAAGAGCAGGACGATAGTCCGAGCGAGAATCCGATACTCGAAATGTTTCGGCGACGGCAGCCGACGCCGCAACGTGGCGTCGGCAGCGGTGTCATCGTTGACTCGAAGGGATTGATTCTGACCAACAAGCATGTCATCGAGGGCGCGTCGAGGATTACGGTCAAGCTTCAGTCCGGTGATCTGCTGCGCGGCACTATTGTCGGCGTTGACGATGAGACTGATCTGGCGGTCGTGCAGGTGAAGGCGGGGCGCGATTTGCCGTTCGCCAAGCTCGGTAACTCCGACGACGCTCAGGTCGGCGACTGGGTGCTTGCCATCGGCTCGCCGTTCGGCCTCGCTCAGACCGTGACCGCCGGCATCATCTCCACGAGAGAGCGCGCGGACACGCCGCAGTCGTCGGCCTTTCAACGTTTCCTGCAAACCGATGCGGCGATTAATCGCGGCAACTCCGGCGGCCCGCTCGTCAACATGCGCGGCGAAGTGATCGGCATCAACTCGCAGATCGCCACCACGACCGGCGATTACAACGGCATCGGCTTTGCCCTGCCCGCCAACGAGGCCGGCTTCGTCTATCGCCAACTCGTCGCCGACGGCAAAGTGCGGCGCGGCTACATCGGCATCTATCCGGAGGGAGTCAGAGCGGAGTACGCGCGCGTCTACGGATTGCCCGAAGCGAAGGGCGCGATTGTGCGCGATGTCCCCAACGCGAATTCTCCGGCGATGAAAGCGGGACTCGAAGTCAACGACGTAATCGTCGCCGTCAACAGTCAGCAGATCGTCAACGAAAAGGATTTAATCAGCAAGGTGGCGGCGATACCCGTCGGGCAAACCGCACAACTCACCTACCTGCGCGAGGTCAACGGTAAGTTCGAGCGCCGCACCGCGAACGTCGTCATCGGCGAGCGCCCGACGCGCGACTCGCTGGGGCCACAGTTTCCGGGCGGAGAGTCGGAACGCTCAGAGTCGTCGAAGAGTAAGAACACGACGGCGAACGACCGCCCCGTGCTCGGCCTGACCTTGAGCGAACTGACGCCGCAAATCGCTAACGACGAAAACCTGAAAGGCGTGCGCGGGTTGTGGGTGAAGGACGTTGATCCGGGCGGCCTCGCCTTTGACGCCGGAATCTATAAGGGCACGGTGGTCACGCGCGTCAACCGCATTCCCGTCACGACGCTCGCCGAATTTGAAAAAGTCATCAGTGGACTTAAGCCCGGCGACGCGGTCGTGATGAACGTCGCCCGCAACGTTAACAACCGGCTCAATCAATTCATCGTCCAATTCACTTATCAGTAACAGTCTGGAGTCTGGGGGGCTGGGGGGGGGGGTAAAACCCAAACACTTGGACC
>JBPCPQ010000441.1:0-9456 GCA_050999015.1 Pyrinomonadaceae bacterium
ACGCCGTCAACCGCATGATCGAGGCGGGCATCGAAGGCATCGAGTTCCTCGTCGCCAACACCGACTTGCAGGCGCTGAAGCGCTCACGCGCGCCAATCAAGATTCAACTCGGCAGCAAGCTCACGAAAGGGCTTGGTGCCGGCGCGAATCCCGAAATGGGGCGCAACGCCGCGCTCGAAGACACCGAGAAAATCATCGAGGCGCTCGAAGGGGCGGACATGGTGTTCGTCACAACGGGACTCGGCGGCGGAACCGGCACCGGCGCCGCCCCGATCATCGCCTCGCTCGCCACCGAGTTGAACGCGCTCACCGTCGCGGTCGTGACGAAGCCGTTCCACTTCGAGGGCCGACGACGCATGACGCAGTCCGAGCAGGGACTCAGGGAGTTGCGCGAGTGCGTTGACACGGTGATCACGATTCCGAACGAGCGGTTGCTCCACTCCGTTGACCGCAACGTGTCGTTGCAGGACGCCTTCAAGTTGGCGGACGACGTGTTGCGTCAAGCCGTGCAGGGCATCAGCGATTTGATTACCGTGCCGGGCTTAATCAATCTCGATTTCGCCGACGTGAAGGCGATCATGTCTGGGATGGGACTGGCGCTGATGGGCGCGGGGCGGGCGAGCGGCGAGAACCGTGCGCTCGAAGCGACGCAGCAGGCCATCTCGTCGCCGCTTCTTGAGGAGGCGACGATTGAGGGCGCGAAGGGCGTGCTGATCAATATCACCGGCGGCAGCGACCTGACGCTCTTTGAAGTCAACGAGGCGTCCTCGATCATCCGCGAAGCGGCGGACGACGACGCCAATATCATCTTCGGTGCGGTGATTGACGAAACGCTGCGCGACGAAATGAAAATCACCGTCATCGCCACCGGCTTTGACAAAGATATTGCGGACATCGGCCCGCCGCTGACGCATTCGACCGTCGCCGCCGCTTCTTCTTCGTCACGTTACGCGGCGCGCTCGAGCGACGAACTCCCGCCGCGCCCCGCCGGCGGCGGACAGCCGCGCGCCGACGATTTGGACGTGCCGGCTTTCATTCGCAAAAAAGCAGACTGAGGAGAACAGAAGGCAGAAGGCAGTAAGCAGTAGGCAGACCAGAACCAAAAGCTCTAGCCTACTCAAGGTTGCAAAAGCGGAAGGCAGTTAAGATACCCCGATGTCTTAACTGCCTTCCGCTTTCTGCCTTCTGTTCTCCTGAGCCTTGAACTTTTGTTTCTCGTCCTGTAGCATGTCGCGCATTCCTGAACAGGTATTGTCAATCAATCCGGTCTCCAGACCGTGTCTCGTCTTTATCAGCTCTAAAGACTGCAGTTCTCGCGTTGATGAGTGGCCTTTTAATGTCTGCTGATTGCTGCGTCGTAGCTGTTCGGCACCACTCGCCTTACGAACGTGTCAGGAACGTCGAAAACACATTCCGGTTTTGGCATCAACAGGTGGAGGTAAGTAAATTAAGTGAATCGCAAACTGATACGAACAACACTCGCTGAAGTTAAGGGGCGCGGCGACTCGCACCAGCCGAGAGAGCGGGACACACAGAATCGCGGCGGGTCTCATTCGTCGCATTCATCGCATCGCGGAAGCGGCGGCGGAGGACGGCCTGAGCAGTCATCGAATTCTTCGTCCGCGGCCGCCTTGGCCGCCGCACAGGGGCGCAAGCGCGTCCCACCGTCGGAAACTAACGCGGAAATTTTCTACTACAAGAAACAGATGGACGCGCATACCGTGATGGTGATGGTATTGCTCGACGGCGAGGAGATCGAAGGCACGATTGAATGGTATGACCGTTCCGCCTTGAAGGTGAATCGTAAAGACGAGCCGAACATCCTTCTGCTGAAGCACAATATCAAGTACATGTTCAAGGCTGAAGACCGTGACGGCGACGCGGAGGAAGGCGGCGACTAATCGTGCGGTGAAAGTACGCCGTGCGGGCCGACGAGGACGCGAACGGAACCGCTCATATCTTAACCTCGCGTGTTCGCGTATCGAGCGATGAACGACGTTTTTGAAACGGCATCTCACTCCGTCACTGCTCCTCATCAGGGAAAGCGGCGACTACGCATTGCGATTACGATGGGCGACCCCGCCGGGATCGGTCCCGAGGTCGTGTTGAAAGCCGTCGCCGAAGCGGAAGTGCAACGGGCGTGCGTCCCGGTGATCGTCGGTGACGCGCAACTCCTCGCGCACACGGCGCGGACGCTTGATCTCCAGTGCGGCTACGACATCGTGCGGCGCGGCGAGCCTCTCCTTGAAAGCCATGACGGCCCGCTCATTTACCATCTCGATAATATCAGCGGACACGTCGAACCGGGAATCGAGTCGGGGACGGCGGGGCGTGCCGCCGCCGAGTATATTGAAGCGGCGGTCGAATTATGCGCCGCCGGGAGCGTTGACGCGATCTCGACCGCGCCGATAAATAAGCGCGCCCTTTTCCTCGGCGGCTATAGTTTCCCCGGCCACACGGAGTTCCTCACGCATCTGACCCGCGCCGAACAATCGGCGATGGCCTTTGTCGCGTCAAACCTCCGCATCGTTCTAATTTCAACGCACGTTCCCCTCGCCGACGCGATCCGTCTCGTCGAGCGCGACCGCATCATCAGCGTCGTCAAACTCACCGACCGCGAGTTGAAGCGTTGGGGAATCGCACGCCCCCGCCTCGCCGTGGCGGCCTTGAATCCGCACGGTGGGGAGGGAGGGCTGTTCGGCGTCGAGGAGTCGGCGGAGATTGTTCCCGCCGTCGAAGCGTGCCGCGACGGCGAGGGTATTGATGTGAGCGGACCGTTTTCGGCGGACACGGTTTTCCTGCGCGCGTCGCGCGGCGAATTCGACGCAGTTGTTTCGTGCTACCATGACCAAGCGATGATCCCAATCAAGTGTCTCTCGTTCGGCGAGGCGGTGAATGTCACGTTGGGTCTACCGTTCATCAGAACGTCGGTTGATCACGGGACGGCATTCGACATCGCGGGCCGGGGCGTGGCAGAGCATTCGAGTATGGTGGCCGCGATTACGCTGGCCGCGCGTCTTGCCCGCAACGAGGAAAGCGACAAGACGGTAGAAGTCTGATGGACAGGAGACAGAAATCAGGAGTCAGAAGAAAAACAGCTTTGGCTTCATTCTGACTTCTGATTTCTGTCTCCTGTCTCCTCATACTGCGTTTGCTGCTCGGCAAGCCACAAAGCACGTAGACGGAAAGCCGAAGGTGAAGGCCGGGAGCTTCGGGACGGCAGAGAGGAATAAGTTCCATGCGTCAAAAACACTCGCCGCTGTTCAACTCACTCTTATCTCTCATTTGCGGCTCTCTCTTCACCGCGTTGGCGGTGTGCGCGCCCGGCGGCGCGACGTTTGCGCAATCCGGGCGGCGCGCGCCGAAGTCAAACCTTCCTCCGACTCCGCCGGTGACGACGACGACAATCCCCGAACCGAGTGGAGAGTCCGAATCCATTCCGAGGGGCTCCGCGCCGAAGGCGAACCCCGCGCAGTTGTCTCTCGCCGTGCTGGAGATTGATAGCCCCTTTCTCAATTCTTCATACATTGACACCGATCTGATTATCGCCAGCTTTGTGAAGCGTCTGAGCGACTCGGCGATGTTGTCGGTCAAGCCGGGCGGGAAGACGGATCGCAAGGCGGCGCGCGACCGCGCGAAGAACGAGAGCGACACTCACGTCGTCGCAATTGAGTTGGACGAAGATTCGATGATGAGCGGACGAGGAGGCGTCGGGCGCACCGACCCCGCAACGATCATTCTAAAGTACTACATCTACACGCCGCGCACCGGTTCACTTAAAAGGCAGGGTCGCGTTGACCAGAGACCTTATTCGGGGTCAACGAGGATCGGGCGGGTGCGCGTCCCACTGCCCATGCCGCGCGGGCGCGTGATGCAGGATTATGTTCTCGAACAACTCGGACGCGATGCGGCAGAACGCGTGATGGCCGCCTTCAGTGTGATACCGCCACCCGAATAAAACGTGGCCGTGTCATCAATGCGGGGACGGCACGGCGACAAATGAAGGCGTTGAATCTGAGAAAATGTTTTCACCACAAAGACACGAATCAGAAGAAGGGGAAAAAGGAAAAGGTCAAAGGGGAAAGGGTGAGACGTGACAATCTTTTTGTCCGACCTTTTTCCCATTGTCTCACCTTCAATCTTTCGTGTCTTTGTGGTAAGTGATTTTCCTTAGCATCATGTCGAGCCGATTTCATCCGAACACGCTCCACCGCACAAACTCTTGATGCCCGGTACGCACATCTACTCAGGAAGAAAACCACCGAGCGCGGCGCGCTTAGCCTTACTGATTTTCAGTTGCGCCATTTTCTTCGGCGCGGCGGCAAAAACCTCTCCCGGCAAAACCGAAAAACTGATAAGCCAGAAAGAAGCGCGGCGCGTCATCGCGCGGACGGCCGGGGCCGAATTAAAGACGGACGCGGTGCGTGTGAGAGACATTGCTTCGTCGGACGCGGCGGGAGTCGTCGTCAATGCCGGAATCGAGACGGCGTTTCGTTTCAAAAAATCTGACGACGGAAAGTGGGTCGCCACCGAATTTAGAATCGGCGACCGGCAGTGGGAGACAATTGACTTCTACGGCGGCGCAACCGGAATTGAGAATCTAGCGCGTGCGCGGGAAGAACTCGGCGCGCTGGCCGGTGACTTCATCGCGCTCCGAGAGAGTAGTAAAGAACAGAAGGAACTTCGGCGCGGCGGGTTGCGTGCGACCGACATTTCTTCGCTGCTGTCATCGGCAGTCGTCGTGATTGAAGTCGAAGCGTCGTTCCGCCTCGCCAAAGACGCGGCCAACAAATGGCGCGTCGCGGAGATTAAATTCGGGGGCGACGAGTGGAGAAACGTGGACGCCCTCATCGCGGCAGCGAACGCGGCGAAGAGTTTGTATGCGCGCGGCGAACTGCAAAGTCTTCGCGCCGCGCTCGAAGCGTACCGTGCGGAGCGCGGCTCCTACGTCGTCTCTGATGTGTACGCGGTTCTGGTTGATTATCTCAGCCCGCGCTACCTCGCGCGCGTCGTGCGCCTCGATCCGTGGCAGCGACCTTACAGGTACACGAGTACGCGCGAGCAATTCGTCATCCGCTCCGACGGCGCGGACGGCAGAGAAGGCACGGCGGACGACGTGAGAATCAGCAGCCGCGATCAGAATACGTAATCGCGGCGAGGCTGATACTCCACACCAATCATCTTTCACTTTTGCGTTACGCGGACGCGAATCAACAATGGACACAATTGAAGACGAGAGAAGACAACAGGGCGCGGGCGGCACGCCGGGCGGCGTCGGCGAGTTCATGCTCGGCGTCGGGATGGCAATCGCCGGGGCTTATCTGTTGACGAATCGTGTGACGGTGATGAGCGGCTACTGGTCTGTGTGGGGCTACAACGCCTTCGGCATGTCGCTGGTGCCGTTCATCTTCGGCGTCGGCATCCTCTTTTTCAACGGCAAATCAGTCATCGGGTGGCTACTACTGTTCGCCGGCATCGTCATCATCCTCACCGGTATCATCATGAACCTCCAGATATACTTTCAGCAGACGAGTCTGTTCAGCACCATTATCATGATCGTGCTGCTGGCCGGGGGCGTCGGATTAGTCGCGCGCGCCCTTCGCGCGCACTGAGGCCGGAACTTGGTGCGAATGTTGGAGGAAGGACGACGGGGCAAGGATATGTTGCCGACAACAACCGCTTCCAGTTCGTTGGCTGTGAGCGCGACGGCGAGACGGGACTTGATTACGCAGGCGCGCGGTATTACGGATCAACGATGGGGCGCTTTACGAGCGTTGATCCGCTAATGTCATCCGGCACTGTTTATGACCCGCAGACGTGGAATCGTTACAGCTACGCCATCAACAACCCGCTTAAATGGACTGACCCTGACGGCTTATACATCTGGAACGATTTTCTTGGCGGCAATACGATAGACGAAGAACTCAGACGCAGAGCGGATGATGACAAGAACGCTCTTAGAGATGCCAACAGAATCATTGGCAGAAGGAATGAGTTTAGGAATGCTTTAACTGCTGCCGGACGTGCTCGTGATGCGTTGCCTGCCGGAGCGGAGCGCGATCTGGTCAGCGCATCGCTGGCTTCTTACGGCGCAGAGGGCGTAGCCAACGGCATCTCCGTAAGTCAGGGGCGGCTCGCAGACGGTGTAGCAGCAGAAGCAAGAACAGGCGCGTTTTCTTACAACGAAGCTACGGGTGCTCTCACAGCTAATGTTGAAGTAGTCCTCAGTGACAGGCGCGGCGGCAACCTATCTGTTGATGTCGCACATGAAGGGCGGCACGTCGCCGACGCGCAAGAGTTCGCGGCTGCTTTAACTGCCGATGCTGCTAGTGGTGGAGCAAACGCCGTCGCAGGTGCTACTAATCGAACTCGATACGAAAGAGAGGTTAGAGGCTACACCGTCACTTCGCTAGTTGCACAAGGACTTGGCTTAGACAACTTATCTATTGGAAGACGCGAGATGTGGAACAGAGGTTGGTCGCAGGCTGATCGTGCGACGCTGCGATCAAGAGCCATTGATAATCATCTGCGAGAATCACCGACCTATCGCTTAACTCCACAAAATCCCGGCGAAAGGTAAAGCCATGACCACCTATGGGAGCAGACACGCAATGGCACAACGAGGAGACGCCGTCCCGACGGCTTCCGCCGGCGGCTATGCCGAGGCGCGGGACACACACGAATACAAAATCCCGCAGGTCATCGCCGCGTCCGCCGTCGGCACGATGATCGAGTGGTACGACTTTTACATCTTCGGCTCGCTGGCGGCGATCATCTCGCCGCTCTTTTATCCGCCGGGCAACGATACGTTCGCCTACATCGCGTACCTTGCGACGTTCGCCGTCGGTTTCGTCGTCCGGCCTTTCGGCGCGCTCTTCTTCGGGCGCATCGGCGACATCGTGGGACGCAAGTACGCTTTCCTCGTCACGCTCCTGATCATGGGCGGCGCGACGGCGCTGATCGGTTTCCTGCCGACCTATGCCACCATCGGATTGGCCGCGCCGATCATTCTGCTGCTGATCCGCGTGCTGCAAGGTTTGGCGCTTGGCGGTGAGTACGGCGGCGCGGCGGTGTATGTCGCGGAGCATGTGCCGGACAAAAAGCGCGGCTTCTATACGAGTTTCATTCAAATCACGGCGACGCTCGGACTCTTCGTTTCGCTGGCCGTGATTCTCGCCGTGCAGAACACGATGAGCGGTGAGGCGTTCGCCTCGTGGGGCTGGCGCATTCCGTTCATTATCTCGATCTTCCTCGTCGGCGTCTCGCTGTACATTCGCCTGAAGATGAAAGAGTCGCCGATCTTCCAGCACGTCAAGAGCGCCGGGATGACTTCCGCGAAGCCCTTGAAGGAAGCCTTCACGCAGTGGGCGAATCTGAAGCTTGTGCTGATCTCGCTGTTCGGCGCGACCGCCGGGCAGGGCGTCGTCTGGTACACCGGACAGTTTTATGCCTTGTTCTACTTGCAGTCCATCCTCAAGGTGAATCCCACGTCGGCGAACTACATCATCGCCATCGCGCTCTTGTTGGGAATGCCGTTCTTCGTCGTCTTCGGCGCGCTCTCGGATCGCATCGGGCGCAAGTGGATTATCATGGCCGGCTGCCTGCTCGCCGTGATTACGTACATTCCGATTTACAGGGCGATGCAGTCGGTCGCCGGCTCGAACGTCACCACCGCCGTCTCGCAGAGAGATAGTGTCACGGGCGCGATCAAACTGACGCCGCAGACGCAGGATGCGAGCGGCGCGCTCCAGCCCGCGAAGGAAGTTTTGACTTACACGAACCTCGGCAATCTGCTCAGTAACTCGACGGCGTGGAAGTTGATCTTACTCGTCTTCATTCAGGTAATTTGGGTGACAATGGTTTACGGCCCGATTGCCGCGTATCTGGTCGAAGCGTTCCCGGCGAAGATCAGGTACACGGCGCTGTCGCTTCCCTATCACATCGGCAACGGCGTCTTCGGCGGCTTGCTACCGCTGATCGGCCTCTCGGTCATCGCCTCGACGGGCAACATCTACGCCGGCCTCTATTACCCGATGATCGTCGCCGGCATCACGTTCATCGTCGGCTCGCTCCTGCTTAGAGAAACGAAGAACACGATGATCTGGGATGAAGTAGAGACGGCAAGTTCAGGCAGAAGCACGAAGGCCGACATCACCGGCCCGGCGTAGAAGCAGCGAAGCGTCTCGCGGGCACGACATAAGATTGATGCCTGAGAGAACGACACTTGACGAAATTGCTGTGATAGCGCCGGGGAGCAGCGCACGATTCTCGGCGCTGTATCGCCGTGAGGTGCGCCGCCACAGGATTAAGGTTGTTCGCGTCAGAACGCATCCCGGCCGACAAATGAATAATCTCACCCGAAACAAAAGGAACTGATTTCGGTTGCCTGATAAAGCCGCCGGAAATCATTGACATCTATGAAGAGAAAACTTTGGCTTCTCGCCGCCGCCCTGTGCTGTCTTTACGCGGCTCCCGATGCCGCCGGAGCTACGAATAATCCGCTCCGACTTGCGGTTGCTGGTCTCACTCACGGCCACGCGCCGATGATCCTCGGACGCCCTGATCGTGGTGATGTCCGGGTCGTCGGCATCTACGAGCCGCGCCGGGAGGTATTTGATCGTTATGCGAAGCGCTACGAGTTGTCGTCTTCCTTATACTTCGCCGATCTGGGGCGGATGCTGGACGAAGCGAAGCCGGAAGTCGTCGCCGCTTTCGGGACGACCTTTGACCATCTAGCCGTCGTTCGGGCGTGCGCGCCGCGCGGAATTCACGTCATGGTGGAGAAGCCGCTGGCGGTAAGTTTGAAGCACGCCGAGGAGATTGAGGCATTGGCGAAGAAGTACCATGTTCATGTCCTGACCAACTACGAAACGACTTGGTACGCGAGCAATCACGCCGTTTACAATCTGGCTCACGAGGAAAGAGCGCTCGGGCCTGTGAGGAAAATGGTTATCCACGACGGGCACCCCGGGCCGCAGGAAATTAAAGTTCCGTCGGAGTTTCTGGAGTGGCTGATTGATCCGGTCTTGAACGGCGGCGGGGCGCTGCCGGACTTCGGTTGTTACGGAGCCAATCTTGCGACGTGGCTGATGAAAGGAGAGCAACCGCTCACCGTCACCGCCGTGACCCAGCAGATCAAGCCCCACCTCTACCCGAAGGTGGAGGACGAAGCCACGATCATCCTCCGGTATCGTGACGCGCAGGCGATTATTCAAGCATCGTGGAACTGGCCGATTAACCGGAAGGACATCGAAGTGTACGGGCGTGACGGATACGCGCACGCAATGGACGCACGCAACATGCGATTGCGTAAGGCGGGCGACGCCGAGGAGCGCTCTATCGTGCTCGAACGGAGAGCGCCGCCATTCGACGATCCGTTCGCCTACCTTGCAGCGGTGGTGCGGGGTGAGGTGAAAGTCGCCGACGCCGACTTGTCCTCGCTGGCAAACAACATGA
>JBPCPQ010000049.1:0-3936 GCA_050999015.1 Pyrinomonadaceae bacterium
GGCGGCTCCACTGTGATGCTTGCACGGACGCGATTCTGTCCGTCTACAATTTCCAGCCCACGGCCACGCAGCATGGGCGCGGCATTCTGCGCCTCGGCTGAACGGTTCTGTGCTACAAGAAACGTCAGAAGCACGAGGTTTACCAACGTGAGAGCAATTGCGAATCGCTGCATTTTCATTTTATTTATCCTTTGTTTTCAGAAGTAAACTTTACTTCGTTTGAATCAACGGAAATGCCGTGACACGAAGTTTCGCCGCGCCGTAAGGAATGAGCGTCAACGTCTCTTCCGGCTCCGCGCTTGTGACGGGACTCGGCGGGGGCGCGGCGGCTGAAGCTTGTGCGAGCGTCCACTGCGGCAAACGTCGGCCTTTAACCTTCAACTCGATGGGCGAGCCGTCGGCGGAGAACGGAATATTTCCCACCGCCTTTTCGACGACTTGCGCCGAAGGCTTCTGCGGGTCGAGGGACAGACCGTAATTCCACGCCGTCGTCGGATGAATCTCCCAGTCGGCGGCAGGCGGAATCGCCGGGTTCTTCATCTTCCCTGTTACCTTGCGCCAATCCTCACCGATCTTCAACGAGTAGACCAGCGGCCCGCGCTCGACGGCGATTGAGTCGTTATGCCAGCGCGAAGTCCGCACGTTCATCGGCAGCTTAATGAGAACGCGGTCGCCCTTTTGCCACCGGCGGTTAACGACGTGGAAAGCACCCGCTTTCACGCCGCCGACCTCGCCGCCGTTGATTGTGATTGACGCTTGCTCCGCCCACGCCGGGATTCTTAGGCTGAGCGCGAACTCGGCGGCGCGCTCCGGGTTGAGGGTCAATCGCACTTCGTCGCGGAACGGGTATTCGGTCTCTTCAATAATCGTCACCGGCACGCCACCCCGCACCGTCGTCCTCACTTCGCTCGGCGCATAGGCGATTGCCGCGAGGCCGTCGTCCGCTGTCGCCATCCAGAGGCTCGCGGCAAGCTTCGGCCAGCCCTGATGCATGTTCGCGGTGCAGCAGCCGAAGTTCACGTCCATCCCGAACAGATTCGCCTCCGGGCCGTTCGATGTCCACTGGCGTTTTTCCAAACTGCATAAGACCTGATTTGGTTGCTGATCGTACTGGTGCGACCACATGTCGCCGCTTAAAGTCGCGGGCAGCGCGTTGTAGGAAATTTTTTCGAGCCGGTCGGCGAGCGCCACATCACCCAAAACGGCGACGGCATGTTCGAGCGAGTACATCGCCTCGACGACCGCGCATAGTTCGATGCCCTGCGACGGATCGGTGCCGGCGTAGTGCTCGTCGGCGCTAAACATTCCGTTCGGCTGGCCGTGATACTTGTCGAGCTTGTCGAGCATTTGATAAATCGCCCGGCGGTCGGACTCGTCACGCGAAACCTGCGACCACGCGATTGAAGTCTTCATCGCCATCGCGTTGTTGACACCGTGCGCGCCGAGGCCGATGTCTTTCATCCCGCCGCCCTCGGCGAACTTCAGTTGCTCCGTCGTCGTCTTCCCGGTGAACTTGAAGTCGGCGAAGTGCGCCTTCCAATCGCGCCCCTGCGCGTGTAGCTTGCGCGCCAGATCGAGCAGTCCCCTTTCGCCGGTGCGGTTGTAGAGCCAGAGCACGCTCACCAATTCGTCAGCCCAACGCTGCCGTCCCCAGTCGCGCAGATTGCGCTCGTCGGCCAGTTCGAGCCGGTGTTTGAAGTATCGGCTCATCAGCGGAATCACGCGCCGGTCGCCGGTCGCCTCGTGATACTGCGTCAGGACTTTGAGCATCACCATCTTCGGCCACCAGTCTTCGTAGCGCTCCGCGTCCTTCGCGCCCGCCGGGGCCTGCGGGCCGATGGAGCCGTTCGGCTGTTGATGATCGAGCGTCCAGTCAACCCACTTCTTCGCCTTCGCAATTAGCTTCGGGTCGTCGAGCAGGTAAGCGAGCGGCACAAGGCCGTCGAGATAGTACGGCCCGCGCTCCCACGCCTCGCCCGTGCCGCCGAGCCACGCGCTGTTTGAGCCGATATCAGGCCAGAATTCATCGAGATGTCCGGTCAAACCGTTCGCCTGAATTTCGAGTTGTCGCCGCAGCCAACCGCGCGGTTTAATCGAAGTGAGCGGCAGCATGTAGAAAGTGTTCGCTCCGAGCGGCGCGCGATTTTTAACGACCGTCGCGCGTGCAGCTCTTGTCTTCGACGCGAGGGTTTGCGCCCGAGGCGACATCGCGTTGTTCGTCAGTAACAAAACGAGAAACAGAATGATGAATTTGAATCGCATATGGTCATCTCTCCTAGCTTCCGATTCAAGAACTTTATCAGCATCGCGCCGGGAGCGCGGGCACCCTACAGCCCGCTAGCGTGCGGTAGCACGCTTCAAAAGTTCCGTTGACACGTAGCATTGAGTGTCGCGCCTCTCTCTCTGTTCGCGCTTTCGCGCTCATGCGGGCAAGGATGCCCGCGCTCCCGTCTTTGCGTCCGCTTGCAGCGGAATCTTTTTATTCCTCAACATAAAGGCTAAAATATGCCTTCAATCCTTCCCTTCACTTGTCACTTTTGAGTTTGTCAATTTGAGTTCGACCGCCGAGACGGACGCCGCCGGGAATTCCCACATTGACGGAATGCTCATTGGTTTCTCCACTTCGCGCATCACATCAGCGCTGTTCAGGTAAGTGACCTCGACCACGGGGTCGTCGGCGATCTCGAAGACGCGCCCCGATTGAATGCTGCGGCCTTCAATCTGAAAGCTCGCTCTGACGGCGCGCGTGCGCTCGGTGTTGACGACGTGCAGAAAGATGGTGTCGCCGCTTCGGCTGGCGGCGATGTCCAATTCGTCCGGCGTCCGCTTCAGGGCGACGGCGTCCGAGCCGATGTGGTGGCGGTAGAGTTTCATCACGCGCGCGACGGGTTGCAGGTAGGCTCGTCCTTGACCCTGCGGCACGGGAATCATCACCGCATTATTTTGCCAGCGCGTGCCGCAGAAGTCGGCGGCGGTCGCAATCTTTAAGACATCGCCGTGCCGCTGGTGGCTGTTGAGAATGCGCGCGTAAGCCACGCCGGTCGCCCACGTCGAATTGACGTCGCCACGATCACGACCCGGAATGGCAAAGTGGCATTCGGTCAGCGCGAGCGGCATTTGGTGGCGTCCCAGTTGCTCACGCATCAGGCGAATCTTCCGGTCGGTGATTTCCCACGCTTTCATCAACTGTTGCCACGTTGCCTCGGCGTCGCGACGGTAAAGCTCGCCGCGCAGCACAGGTTGTTTCTCCGCGTCCGGGTTGAACATGTGATGGAACGCGAGAAACTGAAGGTGCTCACCCGCGACTTCGATCATGCGCGAAGCCCAGCCGCTGTCGCCCCAACCGATCAACTGAATGGCTGGGTTCGCGCGGCGCATCGCTTGGGCAAACTCTACGGTTTTGCGCGCGGCGGTTTCAAGATCGAAGCCATTTTTGTCATACGAAGTCTCGTTGCCGAGTTGCCAGTATTTGACGGCGGGCGGCGCGACGTGCCCGTGCGCGCGCCGTTCGGCACTGTCCGGGTCGTTGCAATAACTCACCCACTCCGCCGCCTCTTTCGCGTCTGCTGTGCGCACGCTGCCTTTAGCTTTCATGTAACGCCGGCGGCCGTCCGATTCAAAGTTGACGCAGACGAGCGGCTCGGCCCCGACCCGGCGCGAGAAATCAACAAACTCCGTCGTGCCCACTTGGTTCGACTCAATGCCGCCCCACAAAAGATTTAGCATCGGCGGACGCTTGTCGCGGGGGCCCACTCCTTCGCGCCAGCGGTAGAAGTCCGCGAAAATGCCGCCCCAGCGCATCATCGTCGGCGCGAGTTCGCGCGTCACTTCCAACACGTCCGCGCGCCACTCGTCGCGCAGATGATCCCACGTCGCTTCGACCGAACCGTCCGTCGCGCCGAGCGGCTCCATAAACTGCATGTACAAATACGGCGA
>JBPCPQ010000198.1:0-4576 GCA_050999015.1 Pyrinomonadaceae bacterium
TTATTCATCACTCATCACTCTTCTACAGCGCGGACTCGATTAACTTGGCGAGACTTTCGGTTTCGCGGCGGGCGCACTGGCGGATGTCTTCGCCGGGTTGCGGCGAGAGTTTGCGCGGCGGGTGATAAATGATTTCGACGCGCGCAGGGCGGGGAAACATCCAGCCGCGCGGCCACGCGCGATGACCGCCGCGAATTGTCACCGGCAGCACCGGGACATTCGCTTCGAGGGCGATGCGTGCTGCGCCGAGTTTGAATCTGCTCGTCGCGCCGTCGGGAAGAGCGCGCCCGCCTTCCGGGAAAATCATCACTGCGCCGCCGCCGCGCAGCCACGCGAGCGCGCGGCGAATCGCTGTCGGGTCGCTCTTCTCGAGTTGCAGCGGCCACGCGCCGAGCAATCCCATCGTCGTTCCCACCACTGGCAACCCGAAGGCCTCGTTCCACGCGAGGTATCTTATCGGGCGCTTGATTGGCGCGGAAATCCAGAACGGGTCGAAATAAGTCTGGTGATTCGCGGCGATGACGAGGCCGCCGGCGGCGCGTGGCGGAATGTTTTCGACGCCGGTCAGACGTAAGCGAAAAAACACTTTGAAGAACGTGTGCAGGATGGGACGGACGATCAACTCAATCACCCACTGCGGCAGCGTCAGAGGCCCGCGCAACGACTCGTCGCGTCTCTGTCCGCGCGCCGGAGTGTTGGCGGTGGTTGTGGTGATGTCTGTGGCCTCGCTCAATTTTAGTTTTCTCTTTCACCCGCGTTGTCTCGATAATCATCCTCGCCGCCGCGAGCCTGTCTCCACGCGTCGCTCATCCGCCGCACCACTTCACCGGCTTCACCCGGCGCAAGGGTGGAGCGCGGGCGGACTGAATCGAGGCCGGTGACAAGTAATTCCTCCCACCACTCGGGGACGTCGCGTTCCGCGAGCATGTCGTCGTTCCACGTCTCGCATCGCTCGCATTTGAATCCGATGTACGCCAGTGCCTCTTCTTTCGTTAGGCCGAGGCGCGTCGGCGCGTCGCACAGAGTGGCAGTGCAACGCCGCACGATTTCCACCAGCAGCACGTCGCGCGGGAAGATGATGCGATGTCCAGCCATATTGAGTTTCTGAAAAAACGAAAGTCCGAATCAAAAAATTTTCTGTAGCCTTCAAGAAAAAGAATCAGCCACGAATGAACACGAATGGACACACATAAGATAGTGGTGGAAGGGGAAGTCTCCGGCGGTCGGCAGATGTGCTGAGCGCAGGTGTGTTTCCTTCGTGTTCATTCTCGGTCACGTCGTGGCTAAGGTTTTCTTGAGGTCTAGATCACCCATTCACTCGAGTCCTTCGAGCGGCCACTGCCGGTCGACGAACTCGACGTGCAGCCGCGCGATCCCGTCAGTGCCGGTGCGGCGAGCGCGCACGACGGCGGTGATGGTGAGTTGGTGATGTGAACTGGTTAAACGAACGAATCGCCCGCGCTCGACGGAAAGCGTCGTCAGCACCGCCGCGCCGCGCCGGCTGATGTTCTCCGTCACGGTCTGCTCGCTCATTTGCTCCTCGCCTTTCTCGCCCAACACCTCAACGGTCACTTCGACGGGCATTGAAAGCCGCGTCGCTTCGGCGCGCGGCGGCACCGCGCCGTTCGCAGGAGTCGAGTCTTTTTCGCGCGCTTCCCACCAACTGCCGTCCGCTGACAGAGATTCTATTTCATAACGTGTCGAAGGGTCGGCGTCAAAGCTTTTCGGTGGATTCTTGCCGACGAAGGCCACCCCGATCTCGAAACGCGGAAGCCCCGTCCCCTTCGGCAGCCCCACCCCCGCGCCTTGCGGCTGCTTAGCCTCTCGAACGTGGCGCACGAGAGACCACACACGGTACTGATCTTCGATGTGGTCGAAGCAGCGCAACTGCCGGGGCATGGCTAGTGTCAGGTGCAGGAGACGCCCCGGCTCGGTCTGGCGAGAGAGCGTGAAGGCTGCGCCGAACGGAGTCACATCGAGCAGCCGCGTCATCTCCGTCCATTCAAAGCCAACCGCTTCGCGGCACATCACGCGCACCGGCAGGTAGAGCTTGATGCGCTCGCGCATGCGCTGTGGTTTTCCGTCGAGAGTCATCGCCAAAGACGCTTTCTTAGCGGGCCGGTAGGACACAACATATTGTACTCCCGAAAAGCCGCGCTTCGGGGGCGTCCAACGGGGCGGAAACTCCTGAAATTACAGGACTTTAATGACGCAAACGAGTTTGCCAAAAAGACATTTTCGGGCTACAATATGTCGTACTTTAGGCCGAATCATTTCAGCGCTCACGGACGGCGTTAGAGGCAAATGATTTTGCCTTGTCCGGGTGTTCGATTCTAACCCATTAAATGGCATTCGCGGCTACGAAACGCCGAACAAATTAGTGACGAAGGAAAGCTTCTCTTCGCCGGCCTTCTCTCTTAGGTTAAAGCTTGCGCGTGAGTTCTCAACGTAATTCGCATGTTTATCAATTTTCGGACGGGCACGCGGTCAATTGGTGCGCCGCGCCCGCGAATTGTATCGGAAAGGTTTTTTAATGGAAACAGTAGCTGAACGTAATTACATCAATATCGAAGACGAGATGCGGCGTTCGTATCTCGACTATGCGATGTCGGTCATCATCGGGCGCGCGCTCCCCGACGTGCGCGACGGCTTCAAGCCCGTCCACCGCCGCGTCCTCTGGGCGATGCACGAACTCGGCAATCAATACAATAAGCCTTACAAAAAAAGCGCGCGTATCGTTGGCGATTGCTTTGTTAAGGGCACGCTTGTTCACACCGAACACGGACTTAAGCCGATTGAGGAAATCGAAGCCGGCGAACAGGTGCAGATGCCGAACGGTTACACCAGCGAAGTCGTTGCGACATTTCACAACCCGCCAGCCTCCGTTATTACTGTACATCTTTCTAACGGCAATCGCATGACGGTCACGCCGGGTCAGCTTTTCCGTGTGCTCAATGAGGATTTAACCATCGGTTGGGAACGCGCGGACAAGCTTGCGGGTAAGCGCGCGCTAGTCTCTAATCCGCGCTCTCTTGGCGCGTCCGAGCCGCACGAGAGCGCGACGCGCACGATGGCTGCTTACGTCGCGGGGCTTCTTGTCGCGGAAGGTTACTTGACTGACCGGGGGCGCTCCGCGCGTGTCGGCGTACAAATGGTTGACCGCGAGCCTTTGGAGATTGTCGCGGATTACTGCGCGCAACAGGGAGTTGATGCGCGCTGGCACAAACGCGCCCCGCAGCAACCGCATCATCAACTGCAACACGGCTTGCGCTTTAGCGGCTTATCCGAAGCGTTTGATGTTTGCTCCGATACGAGCGCACACAAACAAGTGCCCGCTTGGGTGCTCGCAGACCGTCGTTTGTTCCCAGCGTTTCTGGCGGGCTTCACCGACGGCGACGGCCACATCCGTTTCGCCGAAGGAAGGCGGGAAGTTCTTCTCGCTTCGACTTCGGAAAAATTACTTACACAAATTCAGGCGATGCTGGCCGACAGCGGCATCCACGGCCACTTGAGCCGTGAGGATTTCGCGGGTCGTGATTACGGGCAGAAATGGTTACCGCGCTTCACGCTCTGCCTGACAGGCGCTAACGCATCGCGCTTCTGCGCGCTCGTCGCAGACCAAACGCGCGTGAACCGTAAACGTGAACGCGCGTTGCGCTTCGCCGCATGGACGCGACAGACTGGCAACACCGAAACCGAGTGTGTGCCCGGTCGCGTGGTTTTTGAGGAGTTCGCACGCCATCACCTCGGAAGCGGTTGGTTCACAGATACACAGGGCAGAAAGTTTCGCGCCGGGATCAAATATCCGACCGGCTCGAAGATTCGTTACTCGTCTGATCTTCACGATAAGAACATTTCATATCGTCAAATCGAATCATGGGGCGTTCTGGCAAAACTCGAACGTCTCGGTTCGCCGCTCGCCGCTCGCCTTAAAGAGCTGATGACTACTTACTGTGTGCTTGGCGTCGAGTCGGTTGAAGATAAAGGCGAGGTAGCGGAGACTTACGACGTGCAGATCGCAGACGAGAACCACGAGTTTCTCGTGCAGGGCTGCGCCGTTCACAACTGTATAGGCAAGTATCACCCGCACGGAGATGTAGCCGTTTATGACACGATTGTCCGCATGGCGCAGGATTTCTCGATGCGCTACCCGCTGGTTGACGGACAGGGAAATTTTGGCTCAATTGACGGAGATTCACCGGCCGCAATGAGGTACACCGAGGCACGTATGGCGCGGCTCACGACCGAGATTCTCGCCGACATTGAGAAGGAGACGGTTAACTTTACCCCGAACTACGACGAGTCTTTGAGCGAGCCGGCGGTGTTGCCGACGCGCGTGCCGAATCTTCTCCTGAACGGCTCGGACGGAATCGCGGTCGGGATGGCGACGAAGATTCCGCCGCACAACCTAACGGAAATTGTTGACGCCACCATCGCGCTGATTCGTAAGCCGGCGATGAAGCTCGAAGAACTCGTGAAGTTCAGCCCCGGCCCTGACTTCCCTACGGGCGGCTTTATCTACGGGCGCGAGGGCATCCGGCAGGCTTAGCTGACGGGGCGCGGCAGCAGGCAGATG
>JBPCPQ010000504.1:0-4471 GCA_050999015.1 Pyrinomonadaceae bacterium
TGCTCTTTGACTTTGAATGTCTGCACGAGCACGCCGCCTTTTGCTCCCGGCGCGGAAATCGCGAGCCAGCCATCTTTCGTGATTCCCGCATACGCGGCGTCGAGGTCAACGGTGCGCAGGTTGCCGACAGCCTGAGCGTCATCCTCTAACGTGCGGTTTTCCCAATTCGGCGGCAGGAGCGAGCCGGAGAGGGAGATACTGGCTTTGATGTCATCGGCAATTGAATCAGCCTGATGTTCTATCGCAAGTTTCGCCACGGCGAATGTGGATACCGAGTTTTTCTGCGAGGCGTTCAATGAAGCAGTGAGGAGATCGTAATTCGGCGCGTTGTGGCCGAAGACAGCGGCGCGCTGACGAAAGACGAAGACGCCCGCGCCGGAGGCGGTGCCGCGACGCGACGATTGCTCCGCGATGTTGGCGACGAGCGCTGCACCGTTCCAATTTTGCACGCGCACGAGCGCCGACAAATTTTCTTCGCTCCACTTCTTTTCGATGATCTGCTTGACGACCGCTTCGGTGAGTTCCGTCTTTGAAGGAAAGTCGGTGACGTTTCCCGCCGGCAGCGACGCGGGGCGCGTGAACGTCGCGGGCGACAGCGCGGGGCTGTCGAAGTCTACGCGCGTCGTCTTGGCGTCGGCGTCAACGGTCACATTCTGAATCGTCCGCGTCTCCCGCGCGCCGCCCGTTTCGACGATCAACAGCGTGTCGCCCTTCTTCAGATTGTTCGCTTCGCCCGCGAGGACGACGCTGCCCATGTCGTCCTTTAATTCTTGCGGTTGTGAGAGGCGCGGCTTGAGCGCGTTCCATTCGGTGCGGGCTTCGATTCGCTCGATTGTCTCGAAGGTCTGCGCCACCTCGCCGGGGCCGGGCACGCTCTGGACTTTCGCGCCCGCGTCAATCGTGATCGGCGGAGGCGGCGCGAGGACAACCTGCGCGGCGATGCCGAGGTTGAGCGCCTGCCCGAACGCGCCCGGCGCATCTTCGAGTGTGAACGCGAGATAGGTACTCGCCGCGACGCCGGGTCGAAGTTCGTAGCCGATCAAGCGGGCGAGTTCGAGCACCGAGCGTCTTTCGGTCGCGGTGCGTAAATAGGATTCGTTAGCGATGCGCTCCTGATAGAAAGTCAGCACGTCGGCCACAATCGCCCACGCATCCAACAGCGCGATTGAGAAGTCGTCATCCTCGCGCGTTCTCAGATTGCGCAGTGCCGCTTGCCCCGAGCCGGAGAGCCGCGCCAGCATCGTCTCCTTGAACTGCGCGTGCGTGCCGACGCGGTAGAGAATCGCCGACAGCCCCGGACGATTCTCGACGCCCGCCGGGGTTTCGCCGGAAACGCCTTCGCAGCAACCGCAATCGTTCAGCCCGCGCAAAGTTGGATCAACTGACAAACTCATAGTTTTCCCACTGGCCTACCGACTAGAGATTTCGATTTGCCGATTCATCTTCGGCTTTCTTCAATCCGCAATCCGAAATCTGCATTACGCAATTCCTCACCGTCCTCCCACCATCGTTAACTTGAAGACGCCGCGCTCGGGAAAGTTGGGGTCGTTGTCGAGGCGCGCGATTTCTAAGCGACCTAATTCGAGTTTGCCGGACGTAAGCGCCTCGTTACTGGCGACGCCCTGCCGCTGAAACTTTGTGATGTCAACTGAGTCCACTCCGACAGTCGCCTGCGCGGCGGCGAGCAGGCGGCTCAGGAGAACGGGCTGGCCGAAGCTGAAGTTGTCCGGGTGAAAAACTCCGCGCCGCCCGTCGGGCAAAGTCCGGTTGCCAAAAATTTCCAGCAGCGCGCGTTTCACATCACTTGCCAGATAACCACGTTTGACGCAGACGCTCATCTCGATTTCGAGCGAGACGGGGCGCGGCGCGTCAACCTCAAGGTCGTGCCCGGCTGTGCGGAAACGCTCGATGCGGCGGCGCAAGTTGCGCTCGAAGCGCACGTCAACGGGCTTTCCGCCCAGACGATCAACGCTGACGAAGACTGTGTGCCAACTCCCCGTCCAGCGCAGAGTGGCGGCGGCGCGCTGCACGTCAAGACCGGAACGCTTCTGCGCGACTTCCGCATAGTCGTCAATCGTGACGGCGCGCTCCTGCCCCTGGAAGGCGCTCGGCGCGTCCTGCCTGATGCGCTCAACACTTTCGGCGTCCGCGCCCCCTCTCGCCGGGAGCGGGTTGCGAATCGAGACGATGTTGGCGACAAGGGCGGGATCATTGCTGGCAACGTGCGCGAGCGAATCGGCGGCGACGTTTCCGACGGTGCCTCCGCCGACGCGATACGTCGCGGTGAGGCGCGCGCCTTCCGCCGGGCGTGAGCCGAAGCGGTCATCGCCGAAGCGCAAACTGGCGGGGCCGTTACGCTCAGTCTCGACGACAAACTCGCGCGCGCCGGAATTACTGCCGAGAAGATCGCGTTTCGGCGTCCAACTCACATTAACTTCCTTTTCGGCAAGCCGAATCGCGGGCAGAAGTTTCTTCGCTTCCGGGCGCATCGCAGCGGTCGCCGACTCTATGGAATCTGTTGCGTCGTAAGTCGCGGCATGCGTCAGTGGAGATTGTTTGAGTTGCGGGCGGTAGCGATGCGGCGTGAGGACGGCGGGGCGCGCGTCGCAGCGGTCGCCGCTTTTGTTCGTCACTTTCGTCAGCGCCTGGTTTGCTCCCAGAACTTCCGGGAGCGCTTCGCCTTCGATTGTCAGGCCGTGATCGGCGAGCATGATGTTTCCGAGCGCGACACTCACATCGTCGAAGTATTCGGCTTCACTGCGCGACGACACGCATAGAGGAAACGGCAGCGCGTCCTCTGCGTGCCACTCGATTTCAGTCACCGAAACAGAATCGTTGTTCGGCGGAACGTCGAACTGCCCGCCGATGGGGTCGGTTGATGGGGTGACTTTCTGTAAGCGGACGGCGTGGCGTTGCGATGAATCGGCATCGCCCGGCAGACCCGTCGCGGGGCCGCGCACCTCGGCGAGAATCAGCACGTCGCCCGCACGAAGATTCGGGAAACTTCCCCTGAGCGTCGCACCCGTAGCTCCTCGCGGCAGACAGCACTCGCGCGCCCCCCACGTGTAAAAGCGCATCTCGTTATGCTCAGCGAAAAGTTCTACATCATGCAGCGGCTCGAAGATTTGCGGGCGTGCGGCGAGAGCTTTCTGATAAGTGTTTGAGTTGAGCAAGACGGCCTTCGACGTTTCGGCGACGCGCGTCAGAAATTTAGTGAAGACTTTCGGCTCCGCGCCAGGGTGTTCACCGTCTCCCGTCAATCGAGAACTTCGCAAAGATAAATTGCCGACTCCATCGCGGACGCGCACGTGCATCCACGCGCGGGCGTTGCTGCCGTCACTCACAAAATAATCCACGAGCCGCGCGTGTCGCCGGACGGACGTGCGCCGCCGCGCCGTGCTTAAATAAGCTTCGGTTGCGACGGCGTCTTGCTGGTAACTCAAATAGTCGCCGACGTAAGCCAGCAATTCGACGAGCGCAATCCCGAAGTCCGCCGGGTTGCGCTCGCGCCATTCGGGCATCAACGCGATCATGCGGTCGAGCATCAACTGGCGGAAGCTGGCGTAGTCTTTCGCAAGGTAGTTGATGTCAGGCTGGACTCGCTGCTCCGGCGGACAGACTTGGTCGTGTCGGCAATCGAAATCGCTCGGGCACAAAATCTTGAAGGAGAACTCAACTGCGGAGAGGATGGGATCGAATCCCGCCGGTGGTTTGCGAAACTCGGAATCAGCGTCGTCTTCATCCGCCGCCCGTGCTCTCGCCGCATCAATCACAAGCCGCAGCGTGTAATTAGAAAAGTCTCCCGGCTCTTCGACTTCAACTGCCAACACATTCGGCCCGTCGAACGGCGGCGACGACGCCGCCGCACCATCCGTCACCTTTGCCACCTGAATGTCGCGGATGCGCTCGCCGCCTTCGATCAGAACATTGTTCACCTGAAGCGCGCCGGGCGCGAGCGGCTTGATGAAATGAACCTTCAGCGTCCGCTGGCGCACCTCCGGCGAATCGCCCGGACGGTCAACGACTTCGAGAAACTCGATGCCGTTGATCGCACCCGGCGCGCTCTTGACCGCGTTGCGGCGTCGCTCATCGCAACAAAAGTATTTCATCGTTTTGAATGGGCGGAAGTCTGACCGTGAGGAAGGGCGTATTGTTGCGCGACGCTCAACGCCGTAGCTTCCGCACGGGCTTCTGCCATTTCTCCCGCAATCTTCAACTACTAACCTCTGACCTCTAGCCTCCGACCTCTGCTACTCACTGTCCGAGACCTGCGCGCGCGAACTGCGCCGTCTGTTGTTGCTGCGTGCGACGAACGGTGTAGACGACTGTCACCGCAAGCCGCGCGTCTTCGCTCTCGACCCGCACGTCGTTCACCTCAATCAAATCGCCGAGCCACTGTTGCAGCGACCCTTGCACAAGAAACTGTGTGGCGGCGGCCAACTCGTCGCTGTTCGGGGCGAACACGAGTTGC
>JBPCPQ010000503.1:0-9864 GCA_050999015.1 Pyrinomonadaceae bacterium
TCGGTGATGCGGTCGGCGTAGAGAATGGCTTTGCCGTTGGAGTTGCGCGCGGCGCGTCCCATTGTTTGAATCAGCGATTGCTCCGAGCGCAGGAAGCCTTCCTTGTCGGCGTCGAGAATGGCGACCAGCGAGACTTCCGGCAAGTCAAGTCCTTCGCGCAGCAAATTGATGCCGACGAGCACGTCGAACTCGCCGCGCCGGAGGTCGCGCAGAATCTTAATGCGTTCGAGCGTTTCGATGTCTGAATGAAGGTAACGCACGCGCACGCCAACTTCGCTGAAGTACTCGGTCAAATCTTCGGACATCTTTTTCGTCAGCGTCGTCACCAGCACGCGCTCGTTGTGCTCGGTGCGGACGCGGCACTCTTCCAAAAGGTCGTCAATCTGGCCGCGCACGGGCCGCACTTCAACCTCCGGGTCGGTCAGTCCCGTCGGACGGATGATTTGCTCGACCACTTCGCCGGCGGACTTGGTTAATTCATAAGGCCCCGGCGTCGCCGAAACATAAATCGTTTGTCCGATGCGCCCGTTAAATTCGTCGAAGTTGAGCGGGCGATTGTCGAGCGCCGAAGGAAGCCGAAAGCCGTACTCGACGAGCGTCCGCTTGCGCGACTGGTCGCCGTTGAACATGCCGCGAATTTGCGGGACGGTCTGGTGCGATTCGTCAATCACAACCATCGTGTCGCGCGGCAGGTAGTCAAGCAATGTCGGCGGCGGCTCGCCCGGAGCTTTCGCCGTTAAGTGACGTGAATAATTCTCGATGCCGCGACAAAAACCCATCTCCTTAATCATCTCAAGATCGTACATCGTCCGTTGGTGAAGACGTTGCGCCTCGACGAGCTTTCCTTCGGCGACCAACTTCGGTTCCCACCAGTCAAGCTCCTCACGAATAGTTTTGATCGCGCGCTTGACGGTCGGCTTCGACATCACGTAATGCGTCTTCGGATAGATGGGAACGCGCGTCGTGTGCTTCTCCAGGACTTCGCCGAGTAGCGGATCAATCGTGCTCAGAGAGTCAATCTCGTCGCCCCACAACTCGATACGGTAAGCCCGCTCCTGATAGCTCGGGTAGACTTCCACCACGTCGCCACGCACGCGAAAACTGCCGCGCACGAACTCAATATCGGAGCGCTCGTACTGCAACTCGACGAGTTTTTGCAGCAATGCGTCGCGCTTAATATGCATCCCCGGTTCGACGAATAGAAGCATATTGTAATAAGCATCGGGGTCGCCGAGGCCGTAGATGCACGAAACGCTGGCGACGACGATGACATCGCGGCGCTCGAACAGCGCGCGCGTCGCCGAAAGACGCAGGCGGTCTATTTCGTCGTTGATCGTCGCTTCTTTTTCGATGTACGTGTCGGATGCGGGGACATACGCTTCGGGCTGATAGTAGTCATAGTAAGAAACAAAATACTCGGTGGCGTTTTCGGGGAAGAAGGTCTTGAACTCTTGATACAGCTGTGCGGCGAGTGTCTTATTGTGCGCGATGACGAGCGTCGGGCGCTGCGTGCGCTGAATCACGGTGGCGACGGAAAAAGTTTTTCCGCTGCCCGTGATCCCCAACAACACTTGATCCTTCGCGCCTTCGTCGAGGCCGCGCACGAGTGCGTCAATGGCCTGCGGCTGGTCGCCCTGCGGTTGAAATTCGGAACGAAGCTGAAAAGGCATATCTCAAGTTAAAAGTAAAAGTTCAAGGTTCAAAGTTCAGAGCCTAGGGCATGGCTTTGAACTTTGCACCTTGAACTTATTATGTCACCGCTCGTCGCTGAACTTGTAGCCGATTCCCCACACGGTCAAGACCATCTGCGGATTTTCGGGGTTGTCCTCAATCTTGGCGCGCAAGCGGTTGATGTGTGAATCAATCGTGCGGTCGTATCCTTCGTAAGAGTAATCCCAGATTTTTTCGAGAAGGTATTTACGCGGAAACACGCGGCCCGGATTTGAGGCGAAAAGGCGCAACAATTCAAACTCTTTGGGAGTCAACTCGACCTGTCGGTCGCCGACGCTGACCTCACGTTTTGCCGGGTCAATGCGCAGCCTGCCGCGCATGATCGGGGCTTCCTCGCCGGCGCCGTCCGCGCGCGTACCGGAATGTGCGCGCCGCAGCACACTCTTGATGCGGGCTTCAAGCTCGCGCAGACTAAAAGGCTTGGTGATGTAATCGTCCGCGCCCATTTCCAAGCCGAGAACTTTGTCGACAACGTCGTCCTTGGCCGTCAACATGAGTATCGGAATATAAGGAGCTTTCTCCCGCAGTTCACGGCAGACGGCCAGACCGTCCATTTTCGGTAGCATCAAATCAAGAACAATCGCGTCCGGGCGATCACTCAGCGCGGCCTGTACACCTGCCAGACCATCAACCGCCGTCTGAACACTGTAGCCGACGCGCGAGAAATACTCCGTGATTGCGGTGGAGATGTTTTCATCATCCTCAACCACCAACAAAGTCAACTTACGGTCGCCGGATTCGGGATTGTCGTTGTCCACGTCTTTAGTATTGGATTTGTGCGGAGCCGATTTTATAGTCATTAGCGGATGCTTCGCTTTTGACGAGCCCCTGAATGGCTACCCGTCAAGTTCACTGCCCGTAATTATTCATCAATTATCAGGCCGGAATATAACAGGTCAAGACAGACAAACTCAAGTGCTCTATTTCCGGGCTGCGTGCGCGTCGTTCTTCTCGCCGGAGCGCATAGCGTGGCTTCTCACATCGCTGCCCACGTCTCTCGCATTGCTTCCCGCCGCCGAAGGATTACGCTTAGTCTTTGCGAGTAATGAGGTGTTCATCCATGTTGTGTTGGCCGTCATTTCAAATCCGGTTTCGTTTCGCCGTTCTCCTTGACAAAACTCTCGGCAGGCGAGCACAATCTCGCCTCGCCTTTGGCAGTCGCCATCATTTCACGCTTCTGCAACCTTTATCATAGTCGAGCCAGTCATCATGTCCGGCACACAGTTCACACCCGAAGCCTCCTTCGCAGACCTCCACCTCCTTCGGCGCGGCAAAGTTCGTGACGTGTACGAAATTGATGAGGGGCGATTGTTGATCGTGGCGACGGATCGTATCTCAGCCTTCGACTGTATTTTGCCGACCCGAATTCAGCGGAAGGGTGAAGTCTTAACGGCGCTTTCGTGCTTTTGGTTCGAGCGGCTCGGGCACATCGTGCCGAATCACCTTTTGACCAGAGACGTTGAGCAGATGCCCGAAGTCGCTGCGCAGTACGCCGACGCCCTGCGCGGTCGCTCGATGCTTGTCAGGCGAACAAATGTCTTTCCAGTCGAATGCGTCGTGCGCGGCTACCTCGCTGGGTCTGGCTGGAAAGATTACCAAAACACCGGCGAGATTTGCGGTCGTCGCTTGCCGACCGGATTGCGTGAATCGGACAAACTTTCTGAGCCGATTTTTACTCCCGCAACGAAAGCCGAAAGTGGACACGACGAAAACATCAGCGTGGAGCGTATGCAAGGCGTCGTCGGTGAGTCGGTGACGGCGACTTTGCGTGAAACGTCGCTCGCTCTTTACCACGCCGCCGAGACCTACGCTCGCACGCGCGGTATCATCATCGCCGACACGAAATTCGAGTTTGGCCTTGATGAGGACAATCGAATCCTGCTCATTGATGAAGCGCTGACACCCGATTCGTCACGGTTTTGGCCTGCCGAGAAGTACGAAGCCGGTCACTCCCAATCATCATTCGATAAACAATTTGTCCGCGACTATCTCGAAACTCTGGCGTGGAATAAGCAACCGCCCGCGCCGCCGCTTCCGGCTGACATCGCCGAGGCTACAACAGCGCGATACCTTCAGGCCTACCTGCTGTTGACAGGTGGTGAATTGTGACGAGTCGCTTCGTGAGAAAGGTTGGTTCCGCCACGCGGGCGCGCGACTGCCCATGCCGCGCGTGGGTGGCAGAATAACAACCTGCACCTTGCGCTCGAAAGATACTTACTTCGGTCGCAGCCTCGCAATGACTGGAACACACTCAGTCACTGCTTCAGCAAGGATTAGTTATTCCTACTGCCCTGAGCAATGGCGAACAATATGCGCTTGGAGATGTTTTTATTAAAGCGCTTGACTCCTTAATTCATTACTACCGCTAGAGGGCTTCCTAAAATCTAATCTTGAAGAAGGTTAACTCGGAGAAGGTATGCAGATGCGCGCCCGCCTCGAAGCTTTAATTGACGAGATGCTTGACGGCCAGATAATGCTCGACGAAGCCCTCGCGGAATTTGAAAAGCTTTACATCCAGAAGGCGCTCGTCCGCCACAAAGAACACCTCTCACGCACCGCCGCGTCGCTCGGCATTCACCGCAACACGCTCTCCAAAAGAGTCGCGGTCTACCGCACTCAGGAACGACCCGCTAAATCATCCCCTTTACACAAACGCCGGCAGCGATAATCCCTGCACCCCACAACAATTGGCTTTCGAGTCGGTTGACAAGCAACGTAGTCTCACGTTATTCTCTGGCACTCTCTACACAAGAGTGCTAAGAGCGGTAAGTAATTCCGGCTGGTACTGCTGTGTCAGTCCGGTGAGCACACTTAAGCGGCGAGTGTTGAGATGCTCTGATTTTCCAATCCAAATCAATTTCAATCTTACGTCAGAGGCAAATCCAGAAAGGAGCGATATGGCAACAAACATTAGACCTTTGCATGATCGTGTGATCGTGCGTCGTATTGAAGAAGGCGAGCAGGTGCGCGGAGGCATCATCATTCCCGACACTGCCAAAGAGAAGCCGCAGGAGGGTGAGGTTATCGCCGTCGGCGAAGGAAAGCGCAAGGATGACGGCACCCGCCAAACGCTTGACGTTCAGGTGGGCGACCGCGTGTTGTTCGGGAAATACAGTGGCTCCGAAATCAAGATTGATAACGAAGAGCTTTTGATTATGCGCGAAGACGAAATTCTTGGCGTCATTGCGCGCGCCGGGGCGGCAGCCGGACAGCAGGGCGGCAAAAAAGGCGGCAAGTAGTCTGATCACGATCAGACCATGTGCCTTTTTATCACCAATCAGAACATTGAGGAATTAGGAGAATAATAGATTATGGCGAAACAAGTTGTTCACGGTGAGGAGTCGCGCGCGGCGATTTTGCGCGGCGTCAATCAACTCGCCGACGCGGTGAAGATCACGCTCGGCCCAAAGGGACGCAACGTCGTCCTCGATAAGAAATTCGGCTCGCCGACAATCACGAAAGACGGCGTGACGGTGGCGAAAGAGATTGAGTTGAAGGACTCTCTCGAAAACATGGGCGCGCAGATGGTGCGCGAAGTCGCTTCCAAGACATCGGACATTGCCGGCGATGGCACGACGACCGCAACCGTGCTCGCGCAGGCCATATTCCGCGAGGGCGTGAAGACCGTGGCCGCCGGGGCGAATCCGATGGCCCTCAAGCGCGGCATTGATAAAGCCGTGAAGCGCTCGGTTGAAGAAATCAGCCGGCTCTCGAAGCCCGTCAAAGGCGAGATGATCGCGCAGGTCGGCACGATTTCCGCGAACGGCGATGCGACCATCGGCGAGTTGATCGCCGAAGCGATGAACAAGGTCGGTAAAGACGGCGTCATCACCGTCGAAGAATCGAAGACGATGGAGACGGCTCTGGAAGTCGTCGAAGGAATGCAGTTTGATCGCGGTTATCTGTCGCCGTACTTCGTCACCGATCCTGAGCGAATGGAAGCGGTGCTCGACAACGCGCTGATTCTGATTAACGAAAAGAAAATCAGCTCGATGAAAGACCTTCTGCCGCTTTTGGAGCAGATTGCGAAGATGGGCAAACCGCTTCTCATCATCGCCGAAGATGTCGAAGGTGAAGCGCTCGCAACGCTTGTCGTCAACAAACTGCGCGGCACGCTGAACGTCGCGGCGGTGAAAGCTCCGGGCTTCGGCGACCGTCGTAAAGCAATGCTCGAAGACATCGCGATTCTGACCGGCGGACGTGTCATCAGTGAAGACCTCGGCATCAAGTTGGAAAGCGTGAAGGTCGAAGACCTCGGACGCGCCAAGAAGATCACGATTGACAAGGACAACACGACCCTCGTCGAGGGCACGGGCAAGGCCGGTGACATCGAAGGCCGCGTGAAAACGCTGCGCACGCAGATCGATGATACAACCTCTGACTACGACCGCGAGAAATTGCAGGAGCGGCTGGCGAAACTCGTCGGCGGCGTCGCGGTGATTCGCGTCGGCGCGGCGACCGAGACGGAATTGAAGGAGAAGAAGGCTCGCGTCGAAGACGCGATGCACGCTACGCGCGCGGCGGTTGAGGAAGGCATCGTCCCCGGCGGCGGTGTCGCGCTTGTCCGAGCGGCGAAGGTGCTTGAGAAGTTCAGGGCTAACGAAGATGGCGGAGGCGACGCGGACGAACAGATCGGCGTCACTATCGTGAAGCGCGCCCTTGAGGAACCTCTGCGCCAGATCGTGCAGAACGCCGGCAAAGAGGGCGCGGTCGTGGTCGAGCGCGTTCGCTCTGAAAAGAACGACAACTTCGGCTTCAATGCGCAGACCGAAGAGTACGAAGACCTCGTCAAGTCGGGCGTCATTGACCCGGCGAAGGTCACGCGCTCCGCGCTGCAGAACGCGGCCTCAATCGCGGGGCTGATGCTCACGACTGAAGCTCTCGTCTCCGAAATTCAGGACGACGAGAAGGGTGCCCCGGCGATGCCCGGCGGCGGCGGCATGGGCGGCGGCATGGGATTCCAAACTCGCTCGTCACTATCAACAAGAAAGCGGCTTCGCTCGTCACACACGGGCGAAGCCGCTTCTTCTTTTTGCACTTATTCCCTTCTTACGACGGAGGGTACAGTTCTTCTCTAAAGGAACGATGCTCAAATTATACTTTCCTGAGCAGAATATTATGGAAACCTCGCTTCAATGATTGTGGCGTTCTTCGATCCGCACCGCAACGTCAATTCTGGGTACGAGGCGTTCTCTGTGTCGACATCGTTAAGGTTGAGCGACCGCTCGGCCTCCAGAATTGCTTGTTCTTCTCCCTCAATCTCGACAAAGAATCCGAAGGGCAACTCGTCTACTACGACTTCAACACTGGCGAACGTCCACGTTTCACGGCGCTTCTCGTAAACAATTACCGGTTTATAGTCGAGCGCTTCGAGGATGGCCGCCAAAGCGTCCGCATCATCAATCGCGGTTTCGTCTTCGCGCTGGCGCTTGATTGATGAATTTGAAGCGTAACGCTCTTTGTACGTTAAAACGGCGCGGCCACCGGTACGACGCAGCCTTAGCACACGACTTCGCGGGTCGAGGCCGTGCCCGGCGTAGAGCGTATTCTCCTCAAGCTCGCTACCGCTCTTCGTTGCGCCTAATGCCTCTAAGCGATGTCGAAGCTGTTCCTGACGCTCACGCGCGAGGCGATATTTTTTTTCGATCTCGACTCCCATCGCTTACGATCCCTTATCCTTGCCGCACCCAGCGCAGTATCTCGGGAATGTTTGGGCGCTTGCCGTACATTAGCATTCCCATGCGGTAAATTCGCGCGGCCAGCCAGACGAGCAGAACAATCGTGCCAACGCCGATCAGGATGGAAAGCGCGATCTGCCAGAAGGGCGGCGTCTCAGTCATGATACGTACCAGCATCGTGATGGGCGAAAAGAACGGGAACATCGAAACCCAAAACGACAGAGCGCTGTTCGGGCTGCGTATTATCGGAAAGGTTAGATAGATCGGTATGACCAAGACTAAGCTCAGATAAATCGCCACTTGCGACGACTCTTTTTCCGATGTCACCACCGCACCGATGACCATAAACACGGTCGCGTAGATAAAGAATCCGAGCAGAAAGAAAAGGAGCGCATACACCACGAGGGAGGGCGCGATTTGCGGCAGCGTGAAACTAGCCCCTGTCATCGCCAGCGCGCCCGCACCGTACAGCGCGAGGACGACTGCTACTACTGCCCAAATGGCGTACTGAGTGAGCGCGACCAGTGAAACGCCGATTAACTTACCGGCCATCAACTGAAAGGGCTGCACCGACGAAAACAACACTTCCGAGAGGCGCGTCGTTTTTTCCTCGACGACCGCCGAGAGAATCACTTGTCCGTACATCAACAGGGCAATGACGATGAAAGCCGCGACTCCGAACGCGAGAAAAAAACTCCCGCCCCCGGAGTTTTCCTCTTCGCCGCGTTCGCTAATCTTGACGGTGCTCATGCGAACATTTCTGAAAAGCTCGTCAACGCGCTTCACGTCCATGTCAGCCGCCAACATTCGCTGCTCGACGACCGCGCGGCTCAAACGCTCTTGGAGTCTGCCGACGCTAATCACATCGCCCAAGTTGCGACCGTAGTATTCCGCTTTGCCGTCGGCCAGAATACTTGGCGGCAGAACGAGGTAGGCGTCGAGGTCATTCTTCCGCACGCGGTCGCTCAATCCACGTTTGACATCATCGAATGATTTTCCTTCAGACGCGGCCTGTTCCACTTTGTAGCGCGCCTGCATCTGACTCGCGCCGCGCGCCATGCCGGACTGTTGTTCTTTGTCGTCGCCAACGTCGCCGGAGCGCGTGAGGATGTCTCGCACGCGCTCGTACATTTCTCCGGTTTGATCCACGACGGCGACGCGCGTCGCCTCGCCGGTCTTCATCCCAAAGAGAACGCCGGGCAATACCATCATCACGACCATCAAGACGGGGCCGAGGATCGTCGAGATGATGAATCCTTTGCTGCGCGCGCCCTGCACGTACTCGCGTTTAATTATCGTCAGCAGTTTTCTCATCCCTGCTCACCCACTTTCGCAATGAAGATGTCGTGAAGGCTCGACTCGATTTGTTCAAACCTCGAAATGCGCGCGCCGTGCGCCACTAATCTCTCTAACAACTGCTGCGCGTCCGCACCCTCGGCGAGCAGCACTTCGATGTGGTCGCCGTAAGGCTTCACGTCGGAGATCAACACCGGGTCGTCCAGCAAGCCGTCAATCCCTTCGGCGCGAAGCGCGACCGCATGACGCCCGAATCCCTTTTTCACTTCGCGCAAACTTCCTTCCAAGATTTTCCGCGAACGGTTAATCAAACATATGTCGTCGCAAAGCCTCTCGGCCTGCTCCATCATGTGCGTGGAAAAAATAATCGTGCGCCCCGAAGCCTTCAAGTCAAGCACGACTTCTTTCATCAATTCGGCATTGACCGGATCAATGCCTGAGAACAATTCGTCGAGAATCAGCAAATCCGGGTCGTGCATCACGGTGGCGATGAACTGAATCTTTTGCTGCATGCCTTTGGATAATTCGTCGGTTTTGCTGTTCTTCCACCGCGCCAATTTCAGACGGTCGAGCCAGCGATCAATCGCCTTATCCGCCGCGCCCGCGCTCATCCCCTTCAGCTCGCCGAGAAAGCGCAACTGCTCACTGACCTTCATCTTTTTATATAGCCCACGCTCCTCCGGCAAATAGCCGATGCGATTCTGGAGTCGCGGATTCATCAATTGTCCGAACAACTCAACGCGGCCTGAGTCGGGGACGGTGATGTTGACGATCATCCGAATCGTCGTCGTCTTGCCGGCTCCGTTCGGGCCGATCAAACCGAAGATTTTTCCGGGGAACACCTCTAGACTGAGATTGTCGACTGCCACAAAGTCGTCGAAGGCTTTCGTCACGTGATCGAGCCGAAGCGTTGCGTTTCCTTCACTCACAAGAAGAAGTCCTTATCTATTGAGGGAATTATTTGTAGGCCGCGTGAAAACGGCTTGAGAAAGTATATCTCAAGCGCGTGGCAGTTACGTGCGCCTTGTGTCGTACCGTCGTGCGCGGAATGAATTGATGGCAGAAGGAAAAGAGGCGGAAGCCCGCGCGTCAGCAAAAGGGTCTCTTCAGGTATGCCACAAACACTCTTTTTTGCACGCGGGGTTTCGCCACTTTTTTG
>JBPCPQ010000428.1:0-14942 GCA_050999015.1 Pyrinomonadaceae bacterium
CTCACGGATTTGTCGGGAAGCTGGCGGCCTGAGATGTAACGGTGTGAAAGCTTCACCGCGTCGGCGACGGCTTCTTCGAGGATGCGAACCTTGTGGTGGTTTTCGAGCGCCTCGGTGAGGCCGCGCATCATTACGATGGCCTGCTCTTCCGTCGGCTCCTCAACTTTGACGACCTGAAAACGCCGGGCGAGCGCCGCGTCCTTCTCGAAGTATTTTTTATATTCGGCCCACGTCGTCGCGGCAATGGTGCGCAGTTCGCCACGCGCGAGAGCCGGCTTCAAAAGATTCGCGGCGTCGTTCTGTCCGGCCTGCCCGCCCGCGCCGATCATCGTGTGCGCTTCGTCAATGAAGATAATGATCGGTTGCGGCGACGACTTCACTTCATCAATTACCGACTTGAGGCGATTCTCAAACTCGCCTTTGATACCCGCGCCAGCTTGCAGCAACCCGAGATCAAGCGTCCGCACGGCGACATTCTTCAGCGGCGTCGGCACGTCGCCTTTCGCAATGCGTAGCGCGAAACCTTCGACGACCGCCGTTTTACCGACGCCCGCCTCGCCCGTCAGAATCGGATTGTTCTGGCGGCGGCGCGTCAGGATGTCAATCACCTGACGGATTTCAAAGTCGCGCCCGAGGACAGGATCAATTTTGCCGTCGCGCGCCTTCGCCGTCAGGTCAACGGTGAACTGGTCGAGCACCTTTGTGCCTTTCGCGGGGATGCCGCTGCTGTCCACGCCGTCGCCCGCTGATGAGCTTTGCCCGGCGAGGCTCGTCGCTTCTTTGTCTTCGCTTGAGCCACCGGTAATTTCAGGTAGCTTCTTCTTCAGGGATTCGAGCGAGATGGTGTTGAACTCTTTGGAAATCTCACGGGCGAGACGCGCCGTGTCGTCGTTCGAGAGTAGCGCCAGAATCAAATGGCCGGAGCGAACTTTCGTCGCGCCATATTCGACTGACGCCAGCAGCCACGCTTCCTGAAAGAGTCGCGGCAGACGCGGCGACAGTGCGGGCGTGCGTGAGTTGCCGGTCTTCAGACGATCAAGCGCGCGCGTGATGTCAATTGACATTCTTCCGGGATTGATTTCGTAGTGGCGCAGGATGCGTTCAAAGTCGGTGTCCGGCGCTTCGACCAACTTGAGCAGCAGATGCTCAATCTCCACGTCGTAGTTAGTGCGCGACAGGCAGAGTCCTGCCGCCGCTTCGAGAGAGTTGCGGCAGGTGTCGTTGAGCCTGCCGATAAGAGACTTGAGATTTACGTTCATCGCGTGATTCCTTCCGCGTCGTTACAGATTAGGGATGCCGCCCGGCGCTCTTCCGAGATACTTCTGTGTTCGCACAATTTCATCAAAGGCGAGAATTGAGCCGTGAAGCCTTCAGAGCTAAAAACAATCGCGTGCCCAACATATGTTAATTCCAATGTGAGACATTCAGGCATTTACCGAGAGAACAACTTGCGAATCGTCCTCAGTAAACTCGCGCGTCTTCAGCCACGTCGTCCAACCGAGCATCGGCGGCGATGTCGTACCCGTCGCCGTCAATCTACAATCCGGCACCTCGTCGGCTCTGAGCGTGAGTTGCATGTCAAAGTCAAACTCCATTCCGGCGAGGAAACGGGCGAGGTTCGTCGCCGGTCGAAAGTCAGTGCCTGAAGGCAACAGAGCCGTAAACTTCTTGAGCGTCAGCGGCCCGAAGACGACACGAAATTTGGATTGATCGTCCCAGACGCGCGCGCCGACAATGGTGCTGATGCCGAGTTGGCTGTTCGCCGCGCCGAGCCGGCAAATGCTGTCTTCTTCGATCTTCAGCCATTGACCAGCAAATTGCCTGATGCGGGCGGGCGCGCTGAATCGGTCGCCGAGAATCGCCTCGACGGCGCTCGCCGAATGCGGCCGTTGCGCGATCAATCCGCCGTAGAGAAGCAGACCGTCATCGGCCAAGCCGAGCCGGCCGCGCAAGCCCCGCGTGCCCATGCCGATTACGTCGAACAGGTATTCGGTGAAGCGATCCCCCTCGCCGCGCTCATACGCCACAGGGAAGCGATATTTTTCCCACGCGCGGTAGAACAGTGACAGCATGCGGTGGTTGAATAAATCGAGAAACTCCCACAGCGCCGTGTCTTTGTAGCGCGCGCGGTCGGCCACCATCTCGGTGTAATGACTCGGCAACACGCCGAGCGGGCCGGTCAGCCCCATGAAAGCGACGACCATTTCCGGCGGTGACTCGTCGTCTTCATCAAGCGTGCCGTTGCGACGATTGATCTCGTAAAGCTCGCTCGGGGGGAAGTCGAGCGAGGCGCGCGAGCGGAAGCGCACCACCTCTTTCTGCGGCGAGGTGCCGGTGCGCCCGACAGGTTGTTTGTCGGGCTGCATTCGTTCGAGCAACCGTACCGCCTGGAAGAACTCAAAGCGGTAGGCTTCGTCGAAAAGCGTTCTCGCTAAAGGAGCGTCTGCTCGCCCACCCTCGGCGGCCATTGTTTGAAAACCTCCTCACGTTGGTTGATCTTCGCCACGAGTTGATTGAACGAATTAAGCGAGACATACAATCCGAGAAACCGTTCGATCACCGACGCGAACAGGTAGATGCCGCTGCCGACGTATCGCTCTTCGTCAAACTCGATTGTCGTCTCGACGCCGCGCACGAACCCCGTCCCGATGCGCGATCCTGTTTGCCGGACGACGCGCCGACTCCCGACTCGGGTAATGCCCGTAATCTGCTTGCGCGTCGCGGAAGAATCCGTGAAATCATAAAGCAGCAATATCTCGCGTAGCGCCTCCGCTGCGTCGCCGCCTTCCTTGCCCTCGCTAATCGAGAGGTGGTTAAGCGAGAGGTGTGAAATCAAGCGCCAGTGCGCGCCGCGCCGGAGCGGGGGGCGGATCGTGTTGGTCGGCTTCTTCAGACATCGGACGCGCGACAGCGGCCCCGTCCCTTCCACCTCGAAGTCGCCCTCGTTACCGCCGAAGGGCAGCTTTCCGGGAAGGTCGCGGTTAGTCGAGGTGGTATGCACGGTCACTGTCTCGACCGCCGGGACGTGCGGGTTGAAGCCGAGGTCAACGAGCGAAAGGTAAACTTCCGTGCCGGGGTCTTCGTCGCGTTGCGACGGGCGGCGCGACGAGTACCAGAAGGTCTGATCCTCGCCGCCGCGCTCGCCGGAGTGCCGCACCGAGTAGAACGGTTGGAAGTGACGCGACTGTTTGAGATACGGGTCGGTGGTCGTCACCGCGTCAATCGAATAAACCTCGGTCGCGCTCTGCCGGTGAACGTCCGGGATGACACGGTATTCATTTTGCTCGCCGGTGAGTTGAATCGGCTCGGCAATTTTCTGGAACAGATTGACGATGGGCGCGCACCCTAGTTGGAAAACGCTGGCGTCAATATTATCGCGCGGCGGCGCGATGTTGCGGAGGTAAATGAGAAGCTCGAATTGGTCTTTGATGCCGCCCGCAAGCGCCGCCTTGTGAATGTCGGTGACATCGAAGAAAAGAAATTTCTCCGGGAACGTAAAGTATTCCGTCAGCAGCCTATAGCCGGTGAACGACCGCGCCGTGTAAGACAGCATTCCCTCGTCCGCCTCAAAGCCGACGGCCTTGATACTTGATGGCGGAAGCATCACTGCAGCGGGTTGCGCGCCACGCCGTCCCGCTGTTTTTTTACTGTCGGCACCCGCGCGAATCCCGACTCCGGTGACGTTGTTGAAAAGCATTTCGTAGAGCGCGTACACGATAGGCGGCTCGCCATTGAGGTAAAAGCGCAGGCTGTCGAGCGGGCGTGCCGTTTTTTCATTTTCGCCAATCTTCAGTCCGGCGAGCGTCGTGTTGTTCTGGCATCGGAGATTTAATTTGAGCACCGCCTCCGACCACTTGCCGCGCGTGTCCACCGGGTCGAGCGATTCGAGCGTCACCGAACTCACTTCGATAGGCCACAGCGTCACCGGATAGCACGTGCGGAAGCGGCACGGCGTTCCCTGAATCGGTCTTGAATAGAGCGTCGTACCGCGCTCAACGGCGTACCCGGCGGTCAGCGCGCCCTGTTCGGGATCGAGCGTGAATTGAACAATCGACATCGAAGGAATCGGCGCGAGGTAGTGCGGGTAAAGGACATTGAGGAATGACTCGGTGACTTCGGGAAACTCGTCATCAATTTTCAGGTGAATCCGGCCCGCCAGAAACGCGAAGGCTTCGATCATCCGCTCGACGTGCGGGTCTTCGCACTTGTCGCTTTCGATCATCAGGCGCGATGCGATCTTCGGGTACTTCTGGGCGAACTCTCCCCCCATCTGGCGCAGGAACGCCAGTTCACGCTCGTAATAACCTAGAAGCTCATCGCGCATAAATCTTAAGTGATGAGTGATGAGTAATGAGTGATAAGCAGAAAGGGGATTGTCTTTTACTCATCACTCATCACTTTTCATTCCCCCTGAACTTTGTACTGGCCGTTGACGAGTTGCAGCACCGTGTCGAACACGACGGGTTCGGGAGCGGGGTCAACAATCAAGTTAGCGTCAATGCGAAAACGCAGTGCGCGCTCGGTCTCGCGCGCCGGTTCGAGCGTCACGCTCACGTCACGCAGGCGCGGCTCGAAGATGTTGATCAGGGATTCGAGCGAGCGCCGCATCCGGTGCTGGTCGGACGCCGAGCGCACGCTGGCCGAAGAGTAATCGGGAAGCCCGTAGGCCGCGAGCGAATTGCTGAGTTCCTTCAAGTCAGGCGGGATGCCGCCGACCACTTGTCGGGTGTTCAGCAAAAGCTCGAGGTCGCGCCTGACCGATTGCTTCAGTTGGCGGAGACTTTTACCGCGCGATGCCGGAGCTTCGCGCGTCACCTCCGGTTCGTAATCAATCAAGCGGTCGAGGACGGACAGCGTGACGCGAAATTCATTGTCGGCTCTGGGCATTTTAGCGATAAGGGAAATCGCCCGCGTCTTTCATCGGGCATCTCCGGTCGTGAAATCAAGGGAAAAGAAAAAGACGTGATAACGAACATTGCGCGCGGAAAGTGCAATCCGCACGCGCGCCGATTGGCGGGCGCGCGCAAATTGCACTTTCTCGGTTTTGTTGAAAGAGCGCCGCGCGACTGTGAATCGGAAAATTCGGGGCAGCGCGCGGCGTGCATCGTGTTAGGACTTCGCGTTCTTCGTGAGGTCCCAACTGCCGGGGACTTCGCCGGTGCCTTTGCCGCCCGCGACCTTCGTCGGAATGTACTTCCACTCGACTTTGCCGTAAGCGAAAGTGGCGCTCTCCACCGGAATGCCTCCTCCTTCGGAGCCGCCGATGGAGTAGTTGGTAAGCATCACGTCGGTAAAGACATACTCTTGATAAAGCTCCTTCGTCTCGCCGGCGCGGTGCATTTGAACCGTCGCTTTACCGTAGTGTTTGCCGCTCGCGCAGTCCTGCAAGAGTACTGAGGATGCCTTGTCCATCAGCTTCGAGAAGCTGAAATTTTGGAAATCGGCGCGGGACGCGGAGAGCGACCCCTGCGAGCTGACCGAACCTGCGGTCTGCTGAGAGACGCCCCAACTGAAAGACAAAATCTCCATCCAGCTTGGGTGGGCGCCGTCGGTGCTTTCGCCGTCAGGACCGCCTTCAATTTTCAAAAACGCATCAGCCATGATTCATTTTCTCCTTAAGCAGAAAGAACAGTGTGTGTTGTGGTGACCGCTTGCTGTCATCAGAGACGGGGCGCTCGTGATTATTTGCAAGCATTACTTTTTGAGTTACCGGATGAACAAACATCATTCGTGCGAGGACTCAAAAACTCGTGCCGTTAGTAACAGTCTTCCGTCTTTTACTTCTGTGCCGGCTGCGGCAAATCGGCGACGAGACGCAACGAGACCGTCAGTTCGTCGAGCTGGAAGTGCGGCTTGAGGAACGCGACGGCCTTGTAGACGCCCGGCTTGCCCGCCACTTCGACGACATCAATGCGCGCTTCCCTGAGCGGATATTTCGCCTTCATCTCCGGTCCCACGTCGTCGTTCAAGAGGACATACTGACTGATCCAGCGGTTGAGGAAGTCCTGACAATTTTGGCGCGTCATGAAGGAGCCGACCTTGTCGCGCATCATCGCTTTCAGGTAGTGCGCGAAGCGCGACACGGCGAGGATGTACTGAAGCTGCGTCGAGAGCCGCGCGTTGGCGTTGGCCGAGTCGGTGTCGTACTTCTTCGCCTTCTGCGCCGACTGCGCGGCAAAAAACGCGGCGTAGTCGGTGCCCTTGCAGTGGACGAGCGGGATGAAGCCGAGGTCGGCAAATTCCTTTTCGCGCCGGTCGGTGACCGCAATTTCGGTCGGGCACTTCAAGGCCACGTCGCCCTCGTCTGTCTTGAAGGTGTGGGTGGGAAGTCCCTGCACAAGGCCGCCGCCTTCGACGCCGCGAATCGAGGCGCACCATTGATACTTGGCGAACGACTCGGTGAGTCGCGTGCCGAGCGAGTAGGCGGCGTTGCCCCACAGGTATTTGCTGTGGTCTTTACCGTCAACGTCCTCTTCAAAGTTGAACGTCTCGGTTGGCTTCGTGTCCGCGCCGTAAGGCAGGCGCATCAGCGTGTGCGGCAGGCACAAACCGACGTAGCGCGAGTCTTCCGATTCGCGGAAACTTTTGTACTTCGCAAACTCGGTGCGCTCGAAAATCTTCGCCAGATCGCGCACCTCGGAGAGTTGCGTGAAGCTGTCCCAGCCGAACAGTTGCGGCGAGGCGGCGGAAAGGAAGGGGGCGTTGGCCGAGGCGGCGACATTGCTGATTTTCTCCAGCAGCGAGATGTCCTGCGGGTGATTCGTGAACTCGTAGTCGCCGATTAAAGCGCCGTAGGGTGCGCCGCCGAAAGTACCAAACTCTTCCTCGTAGATTTTCTTAAAGAGCGCCGACTGATCGAACTCGACGGCCTTCTCCAAGTCTTTCGACAAATCTTTTTTCGAGGCGTTGAAGACGCGAATCTTCAGCATCGTCCCGGTCTCGCTGTTCATCACGAGATGATGAAGTCCGCGCCACGACGCCTCCAACTTCTGGAAGTCTTCGGCGTGCATGACCTCGTTGAGTTGCGCCGACACGATCTTGTCAATCGCGGCGATGCGGGCGTTAATCGTCGCCTCCACGTCCCTGGAGATGACCATCTCTTTCGACATGACCTGTTGGACGAACTCGGCGATCATATCTTTCGCGCTCTCGGCCTGCGACTCGTCGCGAGCGAGCCGCCCCTCGTCAAGGATTTTGGAGAGCAGGTCGCCTTCCTGTTGCTCGGTGACAACCGAGGCGGATTTTTGCACTTCATTACTCATTTGACTCCTCCTTAGTTTCGCCGCTTGCCGCCGGCTTATCGAGGCCGAGAGCGGCACTGAGTTGTTGCTGCGAGCCGGTGTTCTGGACGATGTCCTGCAACAGTTCTTCGAGTCGGTCGTTGCCGTCCATTTTCGACAATAAGTCAGACAATCGCTTGCGCCCTTCGATCAGCTTGCGCAACGGTTCGACCTGCTGCACGACGTTGTCCGGCTCGAAGTCGTCGAGGTTATTGAAGCGCAACTCGACGTTCATCTTGCTACCGTCGTCGGTAAGCTTATTGTCAACGCGGTAGGCGAGGCGAGGCTTCATCCCGGCCAGCACTTTGTCGAAGTTGTCCCGGTCGATCTCGATGAACTTGCGGTCTTTGAGTTTCGGCAGCGGCTCGTCGGGCTTACCCGAAAAGTCTCCCATCACGCCCATCACGAAAGGCAATTCTTTCATCTCGATGGCGTCGCCGATTTCCACGTCGTAGGTGATATGCACGCGGGGCGCGCGCACGCGGCTCAGTTTGTGTTGTGTGCTCTCTGTTTTCGGCATCTATCTAAGGTCTCCTTTCAGAAATGGCGTCCCGGAACGAAAGAAATGAGGCAGCACGGAACCCCTCGAGCGCGGGGCGTCCCGGCCATCTTTCTCCTTCGGTTTTCATCAATAAGTGCTCGGTAAAAAGTTTTCGGCATGAGTGTTAGCGAGAACAACGGCGTTACTGTCTTTCACTTTTACCTTTTGCCTTTTTACTTTTGCCTTCCTGCTTATCATTGCCCGTTATCGTCAGCATTGATCCCCAACGTCTCGCGCAAATCTTCGAGCACGTTGTTGTCTTTGATTACACTGGCGAGCCACGTTTCGAGCGGCATCTGCCCCCACTTGATCGCTCTTTGAACGAGGTACGAAACGGGGCTGTGCGGCTCGGTCTTGCGGAAGAAGTCGGCGACTTCGCCGAGCCGGTTAATCGCGTCCTGCCGCGTGCGAATCGGCCCCGCCGCTCCGCCACTCGCTGCTGTGTAAACGATGGCGCCTGATTCGTCCGTGACCTCTCCGTCTGCGCCCCCCGTTTCACTCGCGCTCACCGCATCAGGCTCAAGCACGCGCTTTTCTTTGACGATCTTCTCGACGACGGAGCGGATATTTTCGAGCGATTTCTGGAGCGCACCGAGTCCGGGCGGATTGTCGCCGAACTTCTCGTTCATCACGCGGTCGAGCGCAAGACTCTCGTCCCAACTTTCGTTGAGGACGGTGAACATCGCTTCGTAGAAGGCGCGCGAACCGGCGCTTTTGGCCTTGTTCCATTCTTCGCTGGTGATTTTGCCTTCTTCGGCGGCGGTCTGCTTCAGCCCCTCCGCGCGCTTCTTCTCGTCGTAGTCAAGCGCCTCAAAATTTTCGGGGATGCTGAATCTTTGGGAATCCTCCCACTGGATATAAGAATAGGCGACGCCGGCGATGATCTTCGTCAGCGGAACTTCCTTGACCGCCTCGGCCATCTGCTTGCTCATCGAGGCCACCGCGTTGGCGCGCGCGTCCATATCCCCTTCGTCAATCTCCGGGTAGAGTTGCTCCCAGAATCGTTCGTGCAGACCGCGCATGATCTTCAACGCGTCGCGCACTCCCTCGAATCCGTAGAGCTTGACGAGCGCTTCGCCGAGCCATGCGCAGACGAGCATGTCCTTTGTTTTGGTGGCGAGCGCATCGGTGGCGAGAGTTTCGACCTTGCCCCAGTCCGCGACCTTGACCTCATGTTTCCAGTCGCCTTGTTCGAGATTGTCGCCGGCGCTGCGCGCTCGACTAATATCGTCGTGCAGCCCCATGTATCTCATGTCAACGCCCGCCGGGTTCTCGCCACCAATCGGCGCGAGAAGCGACTCAACGTCCACCACTTCATCGGACGGCGCGGGCGAGAGAGTTTCCACTGCGGAAGACATTGAGACTCCTTATGAATTAGTGGTCAGTAGTCAGTGGTCAGTGGTCAGTGGTCAGTGGTTTGATTGCTCTGAATATTGTCATGGGCGGAATATCTGACCTCTGAGAGTAAACCCGAATGCTCGGAAAAATCTGACTGAGAACTTGACGCGCACATGTTGATTAAAGGCGCATTCTCGGTAAACGCGGCGGCGCGAGAGCTTCACATCACCTTGTCGCTCGAGTGCGCCGCGATGGGTGGTGCGCCTTCTGAATCGCCCGCCGTAAATTCAACATTGCCCAACTCGAACACCGATTTTTCTTCACCGTCAATCAGAAACAGTCGCAAGCCGGCGGCGAGAAATAGACCTTCGCCCGCATCTTTCCAATCTGTCATTCGTCCGAGTTTCACCATGTCGTCGGCGTGTTCACTCGAACGCGCATAGATGACTGGCATGAAAGCCTTCATCGCTTTGTCGCGCGTCTCGACGTTCACAGTCGCCCACACAAGATCACGCAGTTGGGTCGGTGCGGCGACCTCCACACGCACCGTCTGCTCGATTGGCAGCCACGTGTATTTGTCCTGCACGAATAGCTCAAACACCGGGCCGACCAGATCGTCGTAATCGCGGAAATCCTCAAACTGTTGGTCACCCTGCCGGCGCCCGACCCTCGCGGGTCGTTCTTCCTCGGCGCGGTCGAGCGTCGCGCGCGCCTCCGCCGTGTTGCCTTCGCGCAGGCGGTTAATGGCGTCGAGGTGCAAATCCACATAAGCGGGCGGCTCGGCGAGAAAGTGCGGCTGCAATCCGTCGGCGAAAAGTCTCCGGCGGGCGCGCTCCGCCTTGATGCAGTTGCGGTAGACCTGCACGCCGATCTCGGCCTGCGCGCTCTGATGACCGATCACGTCGAGTTGCTTTTCGGCGCGGTCCCAGTCGCCGGCGAAGCAGAGCAACTCGAAGAGCAGCGCACGCCGCGAGGTGTCGCCCGGACTGGCTTTAACCTCGCGCGTCACTTCCTCAATGGCCGCGCCGAGTTTTCCCGCGTCGAGCAGCGCTTTGGCCTGTGTCATTGGATCGCTCTCCTTACTTTCTTCCGCGCCGGCGGCGGTCATCCGAAGTGGCTGGTGCGATATTTGAAGTGGGCGCTTTCGTTATTTCAATCCACACCACACTTGAAAGGCGTGGTGATTGACGCCCGGCCAGTCAGTCTTTTGCCATCTGAGCGGGTGAGTCAAAGTATTTTGACATCGAGACCGTAAGGTGAAGCGTCATGTTACCGTCTCTCACTTTCGCCTTTTTGCCTTTTTACTTTTGCCTTCCTGCCTACCGGCCCGGCAGCAAATTCTTCGGCGCGCGTAGCACGGTGAACAACTCGCGTTGAAATACGGAGCCGCTCTTCGGTTGCAGAGTCAAACGCAGAGGTGATGTCGTGGCGCCGGTCTGAATTTCCAAGTTGGCCGGCGCGGCATTGGCATTGCCGCCGCTTTCGGTAAACATCTTCAGCACGCCCCACTCCCCAGCGAAAGTTTTCCTGGACGGGGGGGCGGTAGTATCCCCGCTCGTCGGCGTGACGGAAATTTCTACCCCGGTTTTGTTACCCGGCCACTTGAACGGTGACGCGAGCTTGCCCTGCTCAAGAATGTTCCCGTCAACCTCGATCCGCCCGCCCGCGTTTTCCACCGTCTCGGCAAACTTTAATTCGTATTCAACATTCGGCTGTTTGCCGACAGCCCCCGGATACAGTGCTTCTCGCAACCGGCGCGCATTCTTCAGATAAGTAACGAAGTCAGGCGAAAATTTATCGGCGTGCTCTTGCTTGACCGACCAATTCTCATCAAAGTACGGCTTGAGTCGGGCGTTGAAAAACTTCGTTAGAGTGCCGTCCTGCGGATTGATAAATAGCGCAAGCTTCTCAACCGATACTTCCCCGCCGGCGCCGTCTTTGAACGGGAAACCTGCTTCGATCTCCTGCGCCTGCGTGTAAAGCTGCTGCCAGTCTTTATTCGTCTGCGCGAAGCCGGTGCCGACGAGCAACTCATTTAAGTTATTGAGGGGCTGCTTGAGAAGTTGGGCGACGGCCTCGCCCGCCGGCGAAGAATTCATCGGCTCCAGCATTCCCTCAATCTCGGCATGCGCCGCGCTGAGACCGATGGGGTCTCCCCCAGCCTCCATCGCTTTCGAGATTTCCGTCAGCGGTTTATTAGAGTTGCGCTGTAGCTTATTGGCGACGCTCCCCAGTTTCTCAAGGTACTGCTGCAACTGTGAATCGTTGTCTTTGACTTCGACAAAATTGATCAGTGGGGTGAACTCTTTCTCGACTTGCCGGTGGATGCCGTCGGCGCGCACTTTGCTCGCGAAGAAGCCTTTAATCCGACCGAAGAAGCCACTGCTCGTCTCCGCCGAAAGGTTTGTCTGTCGTACCACTTCGCGGAGCAGGCTGTCGAGCGGCGAGGTGTTGCCGCCGGTGCCCGCGAGTAGCTGTAGCATCTTTCGCTGGTCATCCTTCTGTTTGAACTCGCGGACTTTCACCTCTTGGAGAAACTTCTGCCACTGCGCCGCGTAGCGGCGGTAGTACATGTCACCGAGCTTGTCTTTGATTCCTTCGGGCGGGGCGTCGGCAGTTTGGCCGCGCTGCATCACCCAATCTTCTTTGCGAAACTTTTCGTCGGCGGACGATTCGAGCGTCTCCGCCATCCGCCGGTAACCATCGAGGGTGTAGCTGCCGGGCACGACATACAAGCCGGCGAGCGCGTTCTGGTCGGGCGCGCCCGGAATCGTGTTGAGCTTCACCGGTTTCACTTCGGCGTTGATGTCGGAGATGATCCCTTTGTAAACGCGCTCCGCCACCGGATACTCGGCTAACAACTTCTCCTGCGCCCGCTCGACGAGCGAATCATTAATCGGGTGGTGCGGCACCCCGACCTCGCGGTGCGCTTGGCTGGCGTAATACTCAAGTTGTTTGAGGGCGGTTTCTTCCTCATCTGGCGGCGCGAGGCTCTTCCAGCGGTCGCGTAGCTCGTTGATAAGAAACGTCGGCTCGACTTTTTCCGCCTTGGCAATCATCAAATAGGCCTTGAGCAGATCATATTGGTTTCCGAGATATTCGTCGGAAGAATTCTCTTCCACACCGGCAGGGGTAGTCGTCGGGACGGCGGCGCGTGTGTCCCTCCCCTTCCCTGCGAGGAATGCCTGAAGCTCTTGTTCCATCAGCGCCACCGTCGGCTTAAGGAATCTCCGATCCACCGACTCGAAGTAAATGAATCGGGGCATTGATTCGTCCGCGTTAAGCCTGCCGCCGGAGTAGAGGCCGAAGCGCAACCAAAAGGGCGGGAAGTCGCCCTCCCCAACCACCTTGCTGAGCGTTTCGCGCAATCGCTCCATCGCCGCCATCTCGCCGCTCGTAGCCTTCGTGCCACGGACATCGTTAGGGGTGGGCGACTCCGCCCTCTCCAGTGTCTCGGCGCGCTCTTTCGCTTCGGCGATCAATGCTTTATTCCCGAAGAACGAAACCAACATCCCAACGAAAAGCGTCAGCAGAAACACCGCGAGGCCGGCGAGCGCGAGGTTCCGCCATCGGCGTGGGTGACGTTTCTTAGCGGCAGCGGCGGCGACGATGTCTTTGTCGCGTAAGAGCACGTCGCGGAAAAAGTTTTGCGCGAAGAACCCTTGCCCCGACAGTCGGCGGGCGTTGACCGATCCGACGCCGGTGCTGCTGGTGAAATAGAAGCCGCGCAGGAGCGGACTTTCGCTGAACGGGTTCGGGCGGAAGAGCGCCGAGATGAAAAGGCCGAGGCGGTTGCGTGTGCGGCGAAAGTGGCCGGGGAATTTGAAGACGCGGAGTTGGCGGTCGGACGCGACCGGCACGCCGAGTTGCGCCATCCGGCGGCGCAACAGCCTGCCGTACAAATGGTCGAGTTCCGCGTCGAAGAGCGCGTGCGCGTTCGATCCTTGCGCGAGCGGAAAGGTTGATCCCCAGACTTGCGCGCGCTCTTCCGAAGTGAAGCTTTGGAAGAACTCGGCGAAGCCTTCGATCTGGTCAACGTGCGTGAATACGATGTAGACCGGAAAGCGTGCTTGCGTGCGAAGCATCGCTTCGTCGAGTCGGGCACGCAGTATTTTCGCCTGCTGCTCGATTTCCATATCGTTCCACCGCAGCACCGTCGCGGCGCTGACGGCGAGCACGAGGCCGTCAATCGGGCGTGCCTTGCGGTGCTGCTTGATGGTTTCAAAAACGGCCGCCCACTCGTCGCGGTGCCCGCCCTCGGTTTGGTAGCGCCCCGTCGTGTCAATCAGAATCGCCGAATCGGTGACGCGCCAATCGCAGTTGGCCGTCGGGCGGATGGTGTTTTGATCGGTCGGACGCTGGCTCGGCAGCGGGTGAAAATCGAGTCCCGAAGAAAGGAGCAGGGAAGTCTTACCGCTCGACGGAAGTCCGGCGAGCATGAACCACGGGAGCGCGTAGACGGCCGTGTCCGCCTGCTTGCCGCTCAGTTTCGTCCCGCGCAGCCACTGCACCGCCTCTTCAGCGCCGCGCGTGATTTCCTCATACGTTCCGGCGACCGGCGGCAGTTGCGTCGCCTTTTGTTTCTGCGGAATCGCCGCCTGGCTTTGCGTCGCGGGCGCGACGACGGCCGGTGTCGCCGCTTGTGCTCCGCGCCGCTTGCGGTAGTAAGCAATCAGGATAGCGAAGGGGATTGTCAGCAGCACCAGCGCGATGAGCACGATCTGTGTCGTCACGCCGAGGGTCGTGCCGAGGAAACCGATGGCGAGTAGAGAGATGCCGTAGAACGACACCATGCCGGAGACGCCGAGAAGAAATTTAAGTCGGTCGGTTTGCCAAGACATCAGAGTTAATTGGTTTGGAGAACCTTAGCCTCGCACGGGTCGTCAGCGGTAAGGGCAGGAGCGTGATGTTACCTAACGATGCCAAACGCGGCCTATGCAATCAAACACAAGGCCGTGATGGTGATGGCAGCTTCGACTGTTTCCGCGCCTGATTCACTTCGGCGCTTCGCTCTAACGGAAGCGACTTTGCCAGGTGGAGATTTCGTGGAGTTGCTTTAACCAGTAAAGCCGTTCGAAGCCAGTTGGTCTAACACAGGACGGACGCGATGACGGCGGACTGGCGAGGTCACATCGAATCCAAAAGAACTTATTGCAGAGATGCTATACCCCACCTGAAATTTTATGTCAAGAGTTTCGCTTTTGCCGCCCGTGCGGCCTTTAGCCGCGATGTGAAAAAAGGGCGGTCACCTCAGCCCGCCCGATTTACCGGATAATCTGATCGGAGTAATAGCGCAGCAGTAAGTACATCCCGACGTAAACCAGCAGGACGGCGACGAGCACAGAAGGCACGGCGATTTTGACCCACAGCGGCAGGGATGGCGGACGCGGCGCTTCGGGCTGATCCGTTTGCAGCCAATGCGTCGAAAGCGCGTTCGGCTTCAACCTGCCCATCCGCCGCAAATGCTCGGCGACGTTCTCGACGACCTGCCTCAACTGCTCTTCGAGCGCGGGCATATTGTACTTACCTTTATAGCCGAGCAGCAGACATAAGTAGTAGACCTCGACCACGTCAACGTCCGTCTCAATGCTGCGCAGCATCGGGTCAAGCTTTTCAAAAAACTTAACGCCCGCCAAGTGCTCGCTGAAGTGTTCGAGTTGCAGCGGATTCCGCTCCCACTCATCGCGCAACGGAAACTGATTCGCCGGGTTGAGAATCGTCTCGTCAACGAACGCGACGAGCGCGAATTTCACATCCTGCGCACCCTTGTAACTGCATCCGAG
>JBPCPQ010000026.1:0-2559 GCA_050999015.1 Pyrinomonadaceae bacterium
TTACGCGCCGCGCCGAAGAATCGCTTCGGGCGCTGGAGGGCGTTGGCGTCAATACCGCCGGAGAGGATTTTGCCCGACGGCGGGACGACGGCGTTGTGTGCGCGCGCGAGGCGCGTCAGGGAATCGAGCAGGATAACGACGTCGCGCTTGTGCTCGACGAGGCGCTTGGCCTTTTCGATCACCATGTCGGCGACTTGGACGTGGCGCGTCGGCGGCTCGTCGAACGTGGACGAGATAACCTCGCCGTTGACCGAGCGCTGCATGTCGGTGACTTCTTCGGGGCGCTCGTCAATCAGCAGCACGATCAAGCTGACTTCCGGGTGATTCTGCGTGACTGAGTTGGCGATGGTCTGAAGCATCATCGTCTTGCCGGTGCGGGGCGGCGCGACGATCAGGCCGCGCTGTCCCTTGCCGATTGGCGTCACGAGATCAATGACGCGCGCCGCGAGGTTGTCGGACAGAGCTTCCATCGACAGCCGCTCATCAGGATAGAGCGGCGTCAGGTTGTCGAAGAAAATTTTCTCGCGCGCCTGATCCGGCGCTTCAAAATTAATCGCCTCAACCTTGATGAGGGCGAAATATCGCTCGCCTTCTTTGGGCGGACGAATCTGCCCGGAGACGGTGTCACCGGTTCGTAAGTCGAACTTGCGAATCTGCGACGGGCTAACATAGATATCATCGGGGCCCGGCAGGTAATTGTATTCAGGGGCGCGCAGGAAGCCGAACCCGTCGGGCAGAGTTTCGAGCACGCCCTCGGAGAATATCAGCCCGCTCTTTTCCGTCTGCGCGGCGAGGACTTTGAAGATCAACTCCTGCTTACGCATGCCGGTCGCGCCCGGCACGTCGAGTGTCTTTGCGATATTCGTTAGCTTCGAGATTGACATCTCTTTCAGCGTCGCAAGATTAAAAGGCTCCCCGGCCCGCGAAAGGGATACCTCACGCGGCGCATCTTCTTCTATCTCCTGTTCTGGGTCAATATCAAGCGGCGGCGCTTCAGCGGTCGCGATTGTTCCCCTGCCGCCGTCGGTGCCGGAGCCGTTCGCTCCGTCGCGATTACTACTACTACTGCGTGTTCGTGGTGTACGTTGTGACATTTCAGTTCAACTCTCTGCGCGGCGCTCATTTCAACACCGGGCTTTAGGTCTTACGTTATCCTAAAAATAGTTCGTGGATTTCAATTGATGACTCGGACGTTAAAATTATTGCGGGAGTGGTGTCTCTTGGTGGCGCGACATTTCCTCGGTCGCAATCTTGTGTGGCGTTGTTTGCGGTGGCCTTCGGGTACGGTGAGCCAGCCCAGATCGAATGCCTCGCGGCATCCTCCGTCTATATCCCTTCGATTGTCTGTGGGAATTTTTCCAACACTCTTTTGATGCGCGATACGCTTGCGCGGTCGCCTTGTGATTACTTCTCAGATTTCAAAAAGGGGGATTGTGAGACGGTCACGGCTTCCTCGATGGCACGCCAAACTTCGTCGCGGCCTCGTTTCGTCACGGCGGAATAGGCGATGACTTGATTCCTACCGCCCAAAAGCTTGTGCGCACTCTCGAGGTTCTTACGCAATTCGTTATTTGAGAGCTTATCGGATTTCGTGGCAACCGTCAGAAACGGCTTCTCATGAGCTTGAAGCCATTCTCGGAGCTGCAAATCCAATGTTGTGGGTTCGTGGCGCGAATCTACGATTTGAATTGATAGCACAAGCGACTCGCGCTTGGCAAGGTAGTTCGTCACAATCTCGCCCCACGACTCGCGCACGTCGCGCGGCACGCGCGCGTAACCATAGCCGGGGAGGTCAACGAAGTGGAGACGCTTGTTAATCAGGAAGAAGTTGAGCGCCTGCGTCCGCCCTGGCGTCGAGGAGGTGCGCGCCAGTCCTCTGACGCCGAGCAGGGAATTTATCACGCTCGATTTCCCGACATTCGAGCGCCCGAGAAAGGCGACCTCCGGCAGCGCGGCGCGCGGCCACCCGTCCTCTGCAAACGCGCTTTTCACAAACTCGGTGCTGGAAATCTTCATAAAACAGTGACAAGTGATGAGGGTGAGAAAATTTTTGACTCGTCACTCGCTATGCCCGTCACCGTTGGTCAGCAGCTTCGGCTGCGGCGCGTCTTTCGGCCATCTTGCGCGACATCTCGCGCATTTGGGCCATGCGCTCTTTGGCATCCGGCATCCGCATCACAAGTTTCTCCAGATTAGGAACTATCAGCGGACCAAACATCGCGCGCAGTTCTTCGAGAAGCGGTTCGATTTTGGCAAAAATGAAGGCGTGCTCGGCGTTCGCCTCATTGAACATTTGTTCGTCAATAGCTCCCTGATTGACGAAAGCTGCGGCCATATCCCAATAGGACGTGACCATACGGAAGTACGCGGCGTTTTTACCGGCCAGAGTATCGGCGACCTCCTGCGCGCTTTGCGGGTTGAAGCCCGCGAACCACTGACGCGCCTCGCGCATGACCGCCTCGCGCCGTAGGTCGTAGAGTTTAAGAATCAACTCGGCGCTCTCTGCTTTTGTACTCATCAATCATTCTCCTCGTGTTTGTGGGCTGTTCGTCGAAGGCG
>JBPCPQ010000239.1:0-3636 GCA_050999015.1 Pyrinomonadaceae bacterium
TTTCATTCCACTCCCGAAGAACGTGAGCGATGAATTACAAGTCCATCACACCGGCGCAGCTCGATGAACGGATGAAGCGCGGCGACGAGTTGCGCTTGATAGACGTGCGCGAGTTGGAAGAGTATGAGGTTGCGTCCGTCGAGGGCGCGGAGCTTTTGCCGCTGAGTCAATTCAGCGAGTGGGCGGGGACGCTCGATCCCGCCGAAGAGATTGTCGTGATGTGTCATCACGGCATCCGCAGCGCGCAGGTCTGCATGATTCTCGCGCGCGAGGGATTCACAAAGCTCCACAACCTTTCCGGCGGCATTGACCGTTGGTCGTGCGAAGTTGACCGGCGCGTGCCACGATACTAAAGCAGATGTCAGATGTTGGATGTTAGTGATAAGCTCATCTCTAATATCCAGCATCTGACATCTGACATCTCCTTACTTTATGAGTGGACATGAGCACACCGAAAGCGAGCGACCGGCGTATACGGGGGAGCACGCGGCGGCGTATCCGGTGGAGTACATCGCCGGAATTGAGCTTTACAACGCCGGGGAGTTTCATGCGGCGCACGACGCTTGGGAGGATCGCTGGATGGGCGAGGTCGGCCCCGACGAGAAACTGTTTCTTCAGGCGATGATCCAATCGGCGGTCGCGTTTCATCACTTGGAAATCGGGCGGCCCGGGGCGGCGCGGCAGATGTACGTGCGGGCGAAAGAAAAATTCGCGCGCCTTCCGTCGAAGCGTTTCATGTCTCTTGATCTGGAAGAGTATCAGGCGCAACTTGATCTTTCGCTCGCGTGGCTGCTCACGGTGGCCGATCCGCGCACGCTGACGCCGCCCGCCGTCGAGCCACCGATCATCAAACTACAGCCCGGCGTGATGGAGTATGACTGAATGAATTTTAGGACAAAAGGAATCGCGCGGCGCGCGGAAAGTAAGCTTTTTTGCCTCTCGAAAGGCGCAAGCGTGTTAGCCCTCGCGCTCATTCTTCCCCTCTCAACTCCGGCGCAAAGCGGCGGCACAAATTCAGTTTCGACTCCGCCCGCCGCGCGTAGTTCCGTCACGGTTGCGGCACGCGCCGACGCGGCGCGGCTGCGACAGGAGACGTTCGATGTCGTGTGGCGCACCGTGCATGAGACGCATTTTGATCCGACCTTCGGCGGCGTTGATTGGGTCAAGGTGCGCGTCCGATACGCTCCGCGCGTCGCGGCGGCGAAGTCTGATGGAGAGTTTTACGGTCTACTGCGGCAGATGGTCGGAGAGTTGCGGTTGTCACACTTCGTCATTTATCCGCCGGGCGCGTTTGATCGGGCAGACGCCAATTCTTCCGCCGGAAGCGGCGACGTTGGGATTGATTTGCGTGTCATTGAAGGGCAGGCGATTGTCGTGCGCGTCAGGCCGCAGTCGGTGGCGGGGCGTAATGGTGTGATTCGTCCCGGCTTCACTATCAGCAAGATTGACGACACGCCCATTGCGCCCCTGATCGAAAAGCTCGCGCAAAGCGGCGACTCATCAAAAGCGAAAACTTTCTACGCGACCGCCGCTGTGATGCGGCGCTTGAACGGACTTCCGGGAAGCACGGTGCGCCTCACGTACATTGACGAACAAGAGCGCGTGCAGACTGTGACACTCCAGCGCGCGGCTCATGCGGGGGAAATGTCGCCGCCGTTCGGCAATTTTCCTTCGCTCCCTGTCGAGTTTGAAGCGAAGCGTTTGAAGGATGGCATCGGTTACATCCGCTTCAACATATTTCTCGTTCCGCTGATGGAGCAGATTCGCGCAGGCGTTCGTGAGATGCGCGACGCGCCGGGACTGATCTTTGATTTGCGCGGCAATCCCGGCGGCTTCGGCGCGATGGCTCCCGGAATCGCCGGCGTGCTCACGACGAAAGAAATGTCGCTCGGCACGATGCGGATGCGCACCGGCCACGTCAACTTCGTCGCCTCTCCCCAGTCCGCGCCGTACACCGGCACGGTCGTGATTCTGATTGACGAGTTGAGTCTTTCGACGAGCGAAATCTTTGCGAGCGGGATGCAGGAAGCGGGACGCGCAATCGTCGTCGGCGAACGAAGCGGCGGCGCGGCGCTGCCGTCGTTGTTCAAGAAGCTCCCGACCGGCGCGCTGCTGCAACACGCCATCGCCGATTTCAAAACGCCGCAGGGCACAGACATCGAGGGGCGCGGCACCATGCCCGACATCGAAGTAAAATGGAATCGCCGCGCACTGCTCGAAGACCGCGACGCGCAACTCGACGCCGCGCTCGAGCACATAATCAAAAGCAAAGGCTGAAGTCAGGAGACAGAGTATAGGAGACAGAATACAGAAGCCGGCGTGCGCCTTGTTTGAGATGCGAATTATATTCAAAGCACCCGCATCTGCGATATTGAACGGTCATTACAAGCTTGGTTTTAATTCTGACTCCTGACTTCTTTCTTCCGACTCACTTGAAGGGACTACTGAAATGATGAAACGCACATTCTGTCTCGCACTTCTTGTCTTGATCGCAACGCTGACGACGACTGCGCAGAAGCCGCGCCGCTCGCAGGCTCCGCCGCGCGGCGCCCGCCCCGCCGCCGCAACGAAGACCGCGCCCACCGTTAAAGTCATACTTGCTAATTTCGTTAAAGCTATCGGCGGCGAAGCGGCCGTCAGGAAGCCGCGCAGCCGCACCTCGACGGGCACGGTGGAAATCACGGCGATGGGCGCGAAGGGCGCGGTGGAAATTTCACAGAAGGCTCCGAACAAAATGATCGTCGTGATGAACCTGCCCGGCCTCGGCGCGATTCGTGAAGGTTACGACGGCACGACGGCTTGGTCGCAAGACCCTTTCACGGGACTGCGCGAAAAGAGCGGGGCGGAGTTGGCCGCGACAAAACGTGAGGCATCGTTTTACCGTGATGTCGAGTTGGCGAAGGATTATCCTAAAATGGTTTTGAAGGGCACGGAGAAAGTGAGCGGGCGTGACGCTTACGTGATCGAAGCGACGACGCCCGAAGGCACCACGCCCGACAATCTATATTTCGATAAAGAAACATTCATGATCGTCCGCCTCGATTCGGTGCGCGAAAGCCCGCAGGGCACAATCCCGATTCAGGCTTATTTTGAAGATTACAGAACAGTGGACGGCATCTCGATGCCCTTCACAGTGCGCCAAGCCGTCGCCGGTTCGGACATCATCATCCGCTTTACCGACGTTCGGCACGACGCGCCGATTGATGATGCGAAATTCAGCAAGCCGGCGCCGAAGTGAGAAGGAAGGCAAAAGTGCATGAACTGAAGTTAATGAATTGACAGGCGCGCGGACGGATTGTCCTCCGCGACTTCTCTGCGTTCTCAGCGATTAAGAATTTTCACCACAGAGCAGATTCTTAAATCTTCGATGAACAACATAAGAAGACACGGAGCGCACGGAGAAAACATTTCAACTCTCTGTGACCTCCCTGCGATCTCTGTGACTTTGTGTGAACCTGACTGTCGCCATCATCAACTACCGCGAAGATTTGCCTCTCGCGTATAGCGGTATCGTCAACTCACGTCGCCCGTAAATGCCGGGCGTACCGTCGAAGGCGACGAGCAATTCGTAATCTCCACCGTCAATCTGCTTCGCGGTGACGCCGCTCTCGCCAAGTCGGCGCGGCGTGCGGACGC
>JBPCPQ010000158.1:0-2337 GCA_050999015.1 Pyrinomonadaceae bacterium
CGCCCGGGCCGCCGTGCAGGAAGACGGCCGGAAGTCCCGACGGGTTGCCGCTCTGTTCGTAGTAAAGATGATGTACCAGTGAGACCGCGAGCATGCCTTGATCGTAAGGCTCGATGGGCGGATAGAAGGTTTTCATGCCGTAATCATACAGAGGCCGAAGAACAGTGACCAGTGGGAGCAGTGGTCAGTGGGCAGTAGTCGGTGGTCAGTAGTAAGTAACCGGCATGAGCTTCAGATTTGAGATTCAAATTACGTAACAGCATTGAATACAGACCACTGGTCACTGACCACCGTTCTCACGCACGTGCGACGGTGAGCACAACGACTTCCTGCGCGCCTGCCGCGCGGAGCGCTTTCGCGCACGCGGAGGCGGTCGCTCCGGTGGTAAACACATCGTCAATCAACAGGACGCACTCGCCTTCGATCAACATTTGACGCCGGACTTCAAAAGCGTCCTTAACGCTTTCGCGCCGCCCGCGAGAATCCATCCCGGCGCGGCGATGCTCCGTCCCCGTCACGCGCACGAGACTTTGCTCGTCAATCGGCAAGCCTGATAGAGCCGCCAGCGTGTGCCCCAGAACGGCTGCTTGGTTGAATCCGCGCTCACGCTCGCGCTTCTCGTGGAGCGGGGTCGGAATAATGCGCGTCGACCTGTCGAGCGGCGCGCGTCGCTGTGCCTCATGCAGTAAACGCGCGACGCGGCGACCGACGTGCGGCTCGTGCTTCAGCTTCAGCACCGTCGCGCGAAGCGCCATTTCATAAACGCCGACGGCACGCGCCGCCGTGAAGCTCTCCGCTTCGCACCGGCGGCAGCGGACACTCTCCCGATGCTCTGCCGACACTTCGCCGGGGGCGAGCGCGCCGCATTTCCAACAAAGCGTTTCGTCGCCGGTAAAGACGCGCGTCTTCTGCCAGCACGGCGCGCACGCCGGCACGTCCGAGCGCGCCTCGACGCTCGCCGCGTTGCATACTTCACACGCCTGCGGATAGACGAGCGACAGCGCGGCGTCGTAAAGCATATTCATCTTTTTGATTAACTGGATCATGCGTGCTGTCGTGAGACGGTCTCGACTCCCGTCCGCCGCCGAGGACAAACGAGGGCGAGATCAAACGAAATGCCGTTGACTCAATTGTGTTTGAGTCAACGGCATTTGTAAAACTTACTGCGGGCAAGTTGAGGTTATTCTTCGTTTTCGTTCAGCAGGCCGCGCTCCTGCATGTCTTGGCAGCGCAGACAGTAGCGCGCCCACGGCACGGCGTCCAGACGCTTCTCCAGCACCGGCTCTCGACAGTTGACGCACTCGCCGTACTCGCTCGCCTCGACGCGGGTGAGGGCTTCATCAATCAGTCCGAGAAGCCGGCGGTCGTTGGCCGACATGGAAATCAGAAGCTCTTTCGTGTAAGCGTTCGCGGCCATGTCGGCGGGGTCTTGCGTCGCCTCCGAATCGCGCTCACGGCTCGACATCTCGGCTTCCGTGACTTGACTGAAAAGAGACTCGCGCCGCTCCAGCAAGCGGTCGCGGTAAGTTTTCATTTTTCTTTTATCCATTTTTGTCTGTGTGCTCCTCTGCCCCTACTTGTCTGAATACGTTTGTCAATTATGAGCCTGAATAACCGGAAGACTGTGACATGCTTTCGATTGGCGAATAAATCCGAACATCACTTCTGATAAGGCAGCCCGCGAATGATCGTGTGTGCCCTGTAAAGTTGCTCGACCAGCACAATCCGCGCCATCTCGTGCGTCAACGTCAGTTGTGACAGAGACCAGCGGACATCCGCGCGTCTTCTCACTCCCGGCGCGACACCCAGATGACCGCCGACGACGAAAGCCACTTCCTTCGCGGGGCCGGACTGCCAACGCTCGACTTCGGCTGCCAAACCCGGCGAATCCCACTGCCGCCCTTCGATGTCGAGCAAAACCACCAGCGCTTCAGATGCAAGTAGGGTGGTAATTCGTTTGCCCTCGTCTTCCAAACAAAGTCGTGGCTCGCTCTGAGGGCTTTCGCGCAATTCCGTCACATCGCAGCGAACAAACCGCGACAGCCTTTTCAAATACTCTTCAACGAGCGCGCGCAGGTGCTCGTTTCTCGTCTTGCCGATCCATACGAAATGAAAACGCATGAAGCCAGATGCTGGATGTCAGAGGTTAGATGTCAGTGTCTGATTCCTTACCATCATCTAACGTCTGCCCCCTGACATCCGTTTTGTACCGCGCGAGTTTCTCGTAGAGATTCTTGCGACTGATGCCGAGAAGCCGCGCCGCTTCCGACTTGTTTCCGCGCGTGGCCGTGAGCGTCTCAACAATATACTCCGCCTCCAACTCGGCGAGCGTCGGTC
>JBPCPQ010000346.1:0-6501 GCA_050999015.1 Pyrinomonadaceae bacterium
GTTGGGACGGACTCGAAGACCGCAAGGATTACTGGCTCAACATCCTCGGACGGCTCAAAGATGGTGTGAGTCGTGAGCAGGCCGAAGCGAGAATCGCGCCGCTCTATCGCGGATTGCTCGAAGCGGATTTGCCGCTGCAACAACGCATGTCCCCCGAGACGCAGCAACGCTTCGTCAATAAAAAACTATTGGTCGAGGACGGCGCGCGCGGGCGCACAGTTTTTCAACAGGACGCGCGTGCGCCGCTGCTGATGTTGATGGGGATGGTCGGCCTCGTGTTGTTGATCGCGTGCGCGAACGTCGCAGGGCTGCTGGTCGCGCGCGGCGCGTCGCGGCGCAAGGAGATTGCACTGCGGCAGGCACTCGGCGCTTCACGCTTCCGTCTCGTGCGCCAGTTGCTCGCCGAGAGCGTGTTGCTGTCGTCGGCGGGCGGCGCGCTCGGCTTGCTCGTCGCGGTGTGGACGCTTTCAGGCTTGTTGCCGTTGTTACCGGAGAACAACGAGCTGAGCAATCTGACGGCGGATTTGAACTATGGTTTGCTCGCTTTCAATTTCGGATTAGCCGTGCTGACCGGGTTGTTGTTCGGTCTGACCCCGGCGCTCAGGACGACGCGGACTGATTTGGTGACGGCTTTGAAGGAGCAAGGCGCGCGCATGTCGGCGAGTGGGTCGCAATCGAGCTTTCGCAAAGGGCTGGTTGTTACCGAAATCGCGTTGACGGCGGTGCTTCTCGTCGCCGCGGGTTTGTGCGCGCGTAGCTTCGTCAACCTGACGCGCGTTGACACCGGCCTTCAGCGCGCCGAGCAACTCATCACCTTCTCGCTCGCCCCGGAACTGAACGGTTACGACGCCACGCGCTCTGCCGCATTCTTCAATGGGTTGGAAGAATCTCTCGCCGCGCTGCCGGGCGTCGAGGCGGTGAGCGCCGTCCGCATCGGGCTGTTCGCCGGCAGCCGATCATCATCGAACATCACCGTCGAGGGATACACGCCGGGGCCGGACGACGACACGCACGCCCAAAGCAACAATGTCAGCGCCGGCCACTTCGCCACACTCGGCATTCCGCTCATGGCGGGGCGCGACTTCACCGAGCGCGACACGGCGGGGAGCGGGAAGGTCGCTGTCATCAATCAGACGCTGGCGCGGCGCTTCTTCGGCGACGCCAACCCGCTCGGGCGCCGCCTCGCCTTCGGGCGCGTTGAAGGCAAGCCGCCGGACATCGAGGTCGTCGGCGTCGTCGAGGACAGCAAGCACGCCGAGATGCGCGACGAGGCGTCCCCGTTCGTCTACACACCCTGGACGCAGTCGCCGCGCACGGGTCGGCTCACCTTCTACGTCCGCACCGCGCAGCCGCCGGCGACGATGGTGCCGGCGTTGCGGAGCGCCGTCGCACAACTCGATGCCAACCTGCCCCTTTACGACGTGCAGACGTTGCAGGCGCAGATCGCCACGTCGCTCGGCGGTGAGCGTTTGCTGGCGCTATTGTCGTCGGCCTTCGGAATGCTGGCGGCACTCCTCGCGGCGGTCGGGATGTACGGCGTCATTTCCTATTCGGTCACGCAACGCACGCAGGAGATCGGCATTCGCAAGGCGCTCGGCGCGCAGACGAGTGACGTGTTGAAGCTCGTCGTGGGGCAGGGAATGAAACTGGCAGTGGTGGGCGTCGCGCTCGGTCTCGTCGGTGCGTTCGCGGTGACGCGCTTGATGGCAACTCTGCTGTTCGGCGTGACTGCTTCCGACCCGTGGACGTTTGTAGTGGCGGCGTTATTGCTCGCGTTCGTCGCGCTCGCCGCCAGTTACGTCCCGGCGCGGCGGGCGACGAAAGTAGACCCGATGGTTGCTCTCAGATACGAGTGATTCGATTGCGGAATGCGGATTTCGGATTGCGGATTGGAAGAAGCAGAGACGAGTAAAGATAAGGAGGTGGGTGATGAATAGAGTTCGTGTGTTGGTGTTGATGACATTGCTGATGGTCGTGGCGCTGGGTGTCTACGCCGGGGGCGGCGCGGGCGAGACCGGCACGGCGTCGGCTCATGCAGCGATTAAATATGCGTTGCTGGTTGAATCCGAAAGTGAATTAGACAACGCGGCGCTTCGCCGCGAGATCGTCGAAGCCAACCGGCGGATGGTCGAGGCGATGAAGCGCGGCGACTTGGCGGGCGTGGCGCGCTTCTACGCCGACGACGCGATGATTCTTTTTCACCGGGGACGGAAGATTCAAGGACGTCAGGCGGTTGACAATTACTGGACGAGCATTAAGGGCGCGAAAGATTGGAAGCTCGATGTGATCGAAGTCGGCGGGAGCCGCGACGAGGCTTACCAGATCGGGAAATCTTCTTTCACTTCCGAAGTGAATGGCAAAGAGAGCACCTACACCTGCGATTTCCTCGTCATCTGGAAACGACAGAAAGACGGCGCGCTCAAGATTTACGTGGACATTTACAACTGAAGGCGAAAGGGGAAGGGGTGAAGGGGAAAGGGAAAGGGGCGAGTCGTAATGCTTGAGCCTTTTCCCATGACCCATGCCCCTTTGCCCATCGTTTCATCCTTTCTAAGGCGAGGCGCATGATGAGAACACTGTGGCAAGACCTACGCTACGCGATACGGATGCTGCTGAAGAAGCCGGCGTTCAGTGCCGTCGCGGTGCTCACTTTGGCACTCGGCATCGGCGCGAACACGACCATCTTCAGCGCGGTTAACACACTGCTGTTGAAGCCTTATGCGTTTCAAGAGACGGAGCGTCTCGTGTCGGTCTTCGAGACGCTGCCGCAGATCGGCGTCAGCACCGGCTCAGTCGCTCCTGCCAACTTTCTCGACATCCATGAAGAGAGCGCGTCGTTTGAATCAGTCGCCGCTTCGAGCGGGTGGAGTGCCGACCTCACCGACGGCGAGCGACCGGAACGAATCATGGGCGCAACGGTGACGAGTAAATTTTTCGACGTGCTCGGTGTCGAGATGCAAATGGGTCGCGCCTTCGCCCCGGAAGAAGAAAAGCCCGGTCGCGACCCGGTCGTAATTATCAGCGATGGATTATGGCGACGAAGGTTCAATGCCGAGCCGGAGATTGTCGGGCGCGTCGTGCGGATCAATGACCGCAACACAAGTGTCGTCGGCGTCGCGCCGCCCGAAGCGACTTACCCGCGCGGCGGCGTCGAGATGTGGCGACCATTTATTTTCGAGGACGAAGACACGCGCGAGCGGGAGGCGCATTACTTGAGCGTCACCGGGCGGCTCAAAGCGGGTGGCACAATCGAGAGTGCAGAAGCCGAGTTGACGGCAATCGCGCGCCGCCTCGCCGAACAATACCCGGAGACGAATGGGGGTCGGGGATTGCGGGCGATGAGCTTCATCGAATCCGAGACGCGCGGGCCGCGCCCGTACCTGATGATTATGCTCGGCGCGGTCGGCTTCGTGCTGCTACTCGCCTGCGCGAACGTCGCCAATTTGCTGCTGCTGCGCGCCGCCGGGCGGAGCCGTGAAATCGCCGTGCGTCTCGCGCTTGGCGCAAGTCGTTTTCGCGTGGTGCGCCAACTTTTGACCGAAAGCGTTCTGCTCGCCACCGTCGGCGGAGCGTCCGGGTTGCTTCTGAGCGTGTGGGGTGTCGAGGCGCTGCGGGCGGGGATTCCAGCGAACTTTGCGAAGCTCGTTCCGGGTTGGTCGAATCTCGGCATTGACTGGACGGTGTTCGGCTTCACGCTTCTGCTGTCGCTCGCCACCGGCATCGTGTTCGGTCTCGTTCCCGCCCTCCAAGCGTCGAAGACGAATCTTAACGAATCCCTTAAAGAAGGTGGACGTAGCGGCGGCGCGCAGGGACGCGCACGCAACCGCACGCGCAACGTGCTCGTCGTCTCCGAAGTCGCGCTCTCGCTCGTGCTGCTCGTCGGGGCGGGTTTGATGATGCGCAGCTTCGTCGCGCTGATGAACACCGATCCCGGCTTCAACTCCGCGAACGTGCTGACGTTCGATGTCGCGCTGCCGCGTTCGAGGTATGCGGAAAATGTTGACCGCGCGAACTTCTATCAAAGATTGATCGAACGCCTCGCGGAGCTGCCGGGGGCGACGGGCGCGGCGGCGGTGAACAGCGTGCCGCTCGGATTCAACAGTTCTGATGTCGGCTTCTGGCGCGAGGACGAAGCGCAGCCCGCGCCCGGCAAAGCGCCGCTCGCGCAGTTCGGTGTCGTTACTCCGAACTACTTCAACATGATGGAAATTCCGCTCTTGCAAGGACGCGGCTTCGACGAGCGCGATGTTAAGGATTCGCCGCCCGTCGTCATCGTCAATCGCAAGCTGGCGCAAAAATACTTTCCCGGCGAAGACCCGGTGGGGCGTCGTTTGCACCTCGGCGACGGAAAGGCTTTCGAGATTAAGGGCGTCGTCGGCAACGTGTTGCACGAACCTTTCACCGACCGCCTCGACACGGGTCTCGAACCCGAACTCGCCGTCTACGTGCCGCACGCGCAGAGTTCTTGGAGCGGCATGACCGTCGTTCTCCGCACGACAACCGACCCGGCGTCTCTCACCTCAGCCGCGCAACGCGAACTGCAAGGGATTGATAAAGATCAGCCGATGCACAACGTGCGGACGATGACGCAAATCTTCAGCGAGTCAATGGCCCCGCAACGCCTGTCGTCTTTCATGTTCGCCGTCTTCGCGCTTGTCGCGCTCGTGCTCGCGGCGGTCGGCATCTACGCCGTCGTCGCCTTCACGGTCGCGCAACGCACGCACGAAATCGGAATCCGCATCGCGCTCGGCGCACAGCGCGGCGACATCTTCGGCCTCGTCATTGGGCAGGGCATGAAGTTAATCGCCGTCGGCCTCGTCGTGGGACTACTTGCCGCGTTCGCCGTGACACGTTTGATGGCGAGCATTCTCATCGGCGTCAGCACGACCGACTTCGCCACCTTCGGCGGCATCTCGCTGCTCTTAAGTCTCATCGCGCTCGCCGCTTGTTACGTCCCAGCCAGACGCGCGACGAAAGTAGACCCGATGGTCGCGCTCAGGTACGAGTGAGCATTACGAGGAAGGGCGATGTGATGGAGGATGTCCGCCTACGAGTATCAGGACGCGCCGCAGATTGACGACATTCGCTCGATTTAACCGGAGTTCTTCGATTGTCGCGCGACCCGTCGGCGTCAGACCAATGAGTTCGGCGCAGTCGCGGCTCCACTCGAAATGATCGTGCCATCGGTCTTTTCGCGGATTGAAGAGCCGTGCTTCCTGCAAAGTAACAGGATCGGTGGCCGAAGTCTTGTTGTACTTGAAGTTGTTACAACCTTGAGAGGCGAGCGCCAGATTGTCTTCGGCGCTCGACCCGCAGGCGTTAATCGGAATGATGTGTTCGTTTGAGAAAGGGTCAGGCGAGTAGGCTTCCTAGCTGATGCAATACTCGCAGCAGGAATGCGCGCGTTCTTTGACCAGTCGCTTCAGCGGTCTGGAGGCTCTGCGCTTATTCATAAGGCCGCAGGTCTGATGCCCAACTGATCCATCAGGTCATGGAGCGCGACGTTGCGCAAAGCCGCAAGCTCAATCAGATGTTTGACTCGCTCGACGTTAAGCCGCTCGGCTTCATCGGTGATGCCGATCAATTCCTGAAGTTCGTCTTCCGTGATGGTGTTGGAGCGGCGCTTGTCAATCAGTTCTTTCATCCGCTTCGCGGCCGCGGGAGGAAGCCCCTGATTGATCTTTAGCAGAAGCTCGGTCTCGCTCTCTGACATGACAGACGTTTCCTCCCTAGCTTTGAGCGCGAAGAGTTTGGCGACGAATTGCTCAAGTTCGGGGCGTGACATCTGTAAGGCGGCATTCAATAGCTGCTCGGTTTCGATCTGGATGGTCGGCATAGGCGATGATCTCCTTTTGGGGAAACAGATGAATGATAAACCGTGACGTGCGGCGTTGGCGAATGAAATGAGGTGAATGATGCAAACACTTTGGCAAGACCTGCGCTACGGCTTACGGACGCTGCTCGCAAAACCCGGCTTCACGCTGGTGGCGGTCGTCACGCTCGCTTTGGGCATCGGCGCGACGAGCACGATTTTCAGTTTCGTCAACGGCATCCTGCTGCGCCCGCTGCCTTACCAAGATTCGGAGCAGCTCGTGCTGATTGACGAGGCGGCACCGAAACGCGGGGTCACTTCGATGGGCGTGTCGTTCCCGAATTTTGTGGATTGGCGCGAACAGAATGGAGTCTTCGCCGGCGTCGCAGCTTACGACGACAGAAGCTTCGCGTTGACCGGCGGCGGCGAATCTGAGCAGCTTTCCGGCGGCATCATCTCTCATAACACTTTCGAGATTTTGGGCGTGACGCCGATGCTGGGCCGGACGTTTCGCCCGGAGGAAGATGGCCCGGATCAGTCTGATGTCGTCATCCTGAGTCATGGATTATTGGAGCGACGCTTCGGGGCGGACTCCGGGATCATCGGCGGGTCAATTGTCGTCAACAATCGTGCGCGTGTGGTGGTCGGCGTGATGCCGCTCGGATTCAAGTTTCCCGAAACGGCTGAAC
>JBPCPQ010000372.1:0-5028 GCA_050999015.1 Pyrinomonadaceae bacterium
ATTCTCTTTTCGGGGCAAAGCTCGCGGATGTACCAGCGCGTCGTGGATAAGGATCAACTCGCGCTCGTCGTAAACGGCGATTACGATTTCGCCTTCGACCCGACGCTCTTCATGCTGACCGCGCAGCCGAAAGAAGGCGTCGCGCCGGAGGCCGTCGAGAATGCGATTTACGAAGAGTTTGGAAAAATCGAGCGAGAGTCGGTGACGGATCAGGAGATTGAGAAGGCGAAGAACATTCTGCTCGCCAACTTTTACCGCCAGATCAAAACAATCAATGGACGCGCCAACCAGATCGGAACGTATGAAGTTTTCTTCGGCGATTACCGCAAACTTTTCAACGCCGCCGATGACTACAAGAAAGTAACGAAAGCGGACGTGCAGCGCGTCGCGCAAAAATACTTCGGCGCGAAGAACCGCACAGTCGCCACGCTCGTGCCGGAGAAGACTGCACCTCTGAGTAGCGGGCAGTAGGCAGTAAGCAGAAGGCAGTGAAGAAAAAGAGTCCTTGACTTGCTGGTCATTGGTCATTTGAGATTGAAGGAGTTGAGTGTGAAGCGATTACAAATACTTTTGTCGGTTGCGATTGTCGCACTGTTCTCTATCCCAGCACTTGCGCAGGAAGGGACGCTGAAGCTTCCGCCTTACAAAAAGGTTAAGCTGGCAAACGGGATGACGTTGATGCTGATGGAGGGGCGCGAAGTGCCGATCATCAGTTTCAGCTATATCGTCAAAACAGGCTCCATCGCCGACCCCACGGGAAAAGAAGGTTTGGCTTCGATGACCGCTGAGTTGCTCAGAAAGGGGACGAAGACGCGGAGCGCCGATCAGATTTCGACTGAGCTTGATTTCGTCGGCGGATTGTTGGGCGCGTCCGCCGATTATGATTATTCGGCGGGAGTCGCCGAGTTTGTGACGAAGGACGTTACCAAAGGAATCGAATTACTGAGCGACGTGCTCCTTAACCCGACGTTTCCTGTTGATGAAGTCACGAAGTTACAACGTCAACGCATTGACGGCATCAAGGCCGCGAAGGATGAAGCGCAGGGTGTCATCGGCACCTACTTCGGCGCTTACCTTTACGGCAAGCATCCTTATGGCCGTCCGGCGAAAGGCGATGAGACGAGCCTCGCCGCGATCACGCGCGACGACGTGGCGAAGTTTTATCAAACTTATTACTCGCCATCGAACACCATCCTCGCGGCGGTCGGAGATTTCAACTCCGCCGAGATGGAGCGGATGCTGATCGCCAAGTTCGGCGCGTGGCCGGCGAAGGATGTTCCGATGATGAAATTGCCGGAAGCGCCAGCGTTCACCGGAAAAAAACTGTTGCTGATTGATAAGCCCGACTCGACTCAAACCTTCTACCACATCGGCAACGTCGGCATTCCGCGCACCAACGCCGACCGTGTCTTCATTGAAGTCGTCAACACGCTTTTCGGCGGGCGGTTCACTTCAATGCTCAACAGCGAGTTGCGCATCAAGACGGGTCTCACTTACGGCGCGCGCTCGGCGTTCGATCAGCGAAAACTTGCGGGGCCGTTTCTCATTTCGACTTATACCCGCAACGAGACGACGGAAAAAGCGATTGATATGACGCTCGACGTGCTGAAGCGTCTCCACGAAAAGGGAATCACCGAAGAGGAATTGAAATCGGCGAAGACGTATCTGAAGGGACAATTCCCGCCGCGCATCGAAACCTCCGACCAACTCGCTACGCTGATCGCGCAGCTTGAGTTTTACGGTCTCGACGAGCGCGACATCAACACTTACTACGGGAAGATTGATTCGATGACGCTCGCGGACACGCAGCGCATCATCAAGCAGTATTTCCCGGCGGACAATCTCGTGTTCGTGTTGATCGGCAAGAGGAGCGAGATTCAACAAATCGCAAAGAAGTACGCGATTGGCGTTGATAATAAATCAATCAATCAGCCCGGCTTCTGATGGGTATTTTGTGTTGGGCGAAAGGTTGGAGTAATGAATTATTTATTGCGAGAATGCACGTCGTTCACAAGGTGCTTCAAACAAGCCACACGTCTTGCTGTTACCGTTGTGTTGTTTGCTCTGGCGGGCGTGGCCACGAATCTCGCGCAAACTCAGTCGCAGAAAGATTTGCCAAGTCAGGAAAACTTGTTCACTTCGGCGACGAATTCTTCTGAGGTCGCGCGGCAACTCGGGAATCGTGACGCGCAAGTGCGCCGGAGTGCGGCTGAAGAATTGGCGCGGCGGGCGGCGAGCGATGAGGGGAAGATGGTTGCAGGCTATCGCGCGCAGGAAAAGGACGCGCGCGTGCGCCTCGCGCTCGACTGGGCGCTATATCGTTTCGGCAATTCCGAAAAGTTGTTCGCGGTGGTGAGCGCGCTTGATTCTTCACGCTCCGAACAAGCGATTGAGTATCTGAAACAACTCGAAACACCTGAATCGCTTTACAAAATTCTGCCGCGCGCCAACGGCAACACACAGATCAGGCTGCTCGAAGTGCTGGCGAGCGTCGGCAACGAGGAAACGCTTGAGCACCTGAAGCCTTACGTCAACTCGGTTGACTCCGGAATCTCCGACGCCGCCAAATTCGCCGAACGCGAGATCAATCTCCGCATCACTGAACCGCCGCCCACGACGCCTTCACGCCGCCGGCAAGTTGGCAGCAATGGGCGGGAAGAAGATTCACCGGAGCTTTAACCGGCCAATGATCTTTTCGATTTGTAACCACAAAGACACCAAATCACGAGGGAAAATGTGTATAAGGTAAGTTGAAGGGGCGGAATGAGGGACAACGCTTCCTTTTCCCCTTCGGATAAAACTGATGCACAGAAACCTTCGTTCATTTCTCGATTTACTCACACGCGAAAAAGAAATCATCACCGTCGAGACGGAAGTTGATCCGTATCTCGAAATGGCCGAAGTGCATCGTCGCGTAATTGAACGCGGGGGGCCGGCGCTTCTATTCAAGCGCGTGAAGGGAAGTCGTTATCCGGTCGTCACCAATCTCTTCGGCACGGCGCGGCGAATTGAGTTGGCCTTCGGGCCGAAACCCGAAACGCTTGTCCGTGAAGCCGTCCACATTGCCGAATCACTCCTGCCGCCGCGCCCCGCCGAATTGTGGAAGCATCGCGCGCTCGCGCTCGAAGCCTTAAAGCTCGGCACGCGGCGGACGACGCGCATGCCTGTCGCTGAAGTCGTTGACCGTCCGGCGCGGCTCGACGAGTTGCCGGTGTTGACGACGTGGCAGGAAGACGGCGGGCCGTTCTTCACGCTGCCGCTCGTTTACACCGAGCACCCGGAAACCAAAAAGCATAATCTCGGCATGTATCGCTTGCAGCGTTACGACGCGACGACGACCGGCATCCACTGGCAGATACATAAAGGTGGAGGTTTTCACTACCACGAAGCGGAGCGCGCGGGAAAGTCTCTGCCGGTGACGGTGTTTCTCGGCGGGCCGCCCGCGCTGATTCTGTCGGCCATTGCGCCGCTTCCCGAAGACGTGCCGGAGTTAATGCTCGCCTCGGTGCTCGCCGGCGAGAAAATTAGAGTTGGCAAGAATCCGCTTGAAGAGCATCCGCACCGAGTTGTTGCCGAAGCGGAGTTTGCGCTCGTCGGCCACGTCGCGACCGGCGTGAGAAAACCCGAAGGGCCGTTCGGCGATCATTACGGTTATTACTCTCTGCAACACGATTACCCGATCTTCAAAGTTGATGCCGTGTGCCACCGCCGCGACGCGATTTACCCGGCAACCGTCGTCGGCAAGCCGCGTCAGGAAGATTTCTTCATCGGGGATTACTTGCAGAAACTTCTGTCGCCGCTCTTTCCGCTCGTGATGCCGAGTGTGCGCGATCTGTGGTCTTATGGCGAAACCGGATTCCACTCACTCGCGGCGGCGGTGGTGCGCGAGCGCTACCGCCGTGAGGCGCTTGTCTCAGGTTTTCGCATCTTAGGAGAAGGGCAACTCTCGCTTACCAAATTTTTGATTCTGACGGACACGCCGCAGGACTTGACCAACTTCAAGAGCTTGCTCGTGTACGTCCTTCAGCGCGTCAGGTGGGAAAGCGATCTGTTCATCTTCTCGAACGTCTCGATGGACACGCTCGACTACACGAGCGGCAAAGTCAACGAAGGCAGCAAGGCGATCTTGTTGGGCTTGGGTGATCCGGTGCGCGAACTGCCGCGCGAGTTTCGCGGGGAACTGCCCGGCAGCGTGTCGCGCGCCGAGGTTTTCTGCGGCGGGTGTCTCGTCGTCGAAGGCGTGCCATTTGCCGAAGACCCCGCACAGGCCGCGCGCCTCGCCAGTCACGAAGCCTTCGCCGACTGGCCGCTTGTTGTACTCCACGATGACGCGAGTGTGGCGCGAACATCGGCGGATTTCCTCTGGGCGACATGGACGCGCTTCGAGCCGGCCTCAGACATTCACGCGGCGGGCACCGACGTGATTCGCCATCACCTCGCCTACCGCCCGCCGATTGTCATTGACGCGCGGATGAAGCCCGGCTACCCGGATGAGTTAATTGTCCGATCTGACATGGCGGAGTTGGTTGACCGGCGGTGGAGAGAATATTTTCCATCTTATTTGGGCGTTTGATTGAGGCTCAATTGACTATATTTGGTAGAAACATTCTTCTGTCCAACTGCAATAACTATGGGAACGCTTCTATTCGATTTTGTCGTTCAACAGCATGGTATGAATAACCCGCACCCGTTCAACCATAGTGGGCCTCTTTTCCATAGGTGGCTTCCAGATGGTGAGAGCGACGCAATTACCTTAAACACTGGAGACCCACGGGCTGAGCTAAAGGTTTCATTTGAACGGCGAGGATATGTAGACAATAGCGGCTTCATCGTATTCGACTGGGAACGGCGCGAGATTGATCCTTCGGTTATACCGAGACAGGCAGTGCTTGAGGCAGGACATCTCGTAGGTTGGCTAAAGTTAGAAGTTGCAGACGAAGAACTAGTGCCTTGTAAGGTTAGTCTTTAGAGTTCACTTTCTCATAATGGCGGCTCAGTTTCTCTCTAGCATTTGCGATGGAGAACTGC
>JBPCPQ010000380.1:0-10810 GCA_050999015.1 Pyrinomonadaceae bacterium
TGCAGAACTGAGTCTGGTGCGTGCTATCGCCGAGTCGTTGAAAAGTGAACTGAGTCTCTGGGAGTTGCTTAATCATCAAGCTAAACTCAATCTGGAGGCTAGTTTATGAAATGTGTCCCGACATCAGATTCTACGAGTACGCCATAATCAGCCGATGCTACGCGCTGGGATTGCTCCTGACGTTCATCTATTGCGCTCTGTACAGTAAACATAGGAAGAATTATCTGGCACTCTTATGTGCGTTAGCCCTGCTCGCCAACACCAGTGTTTACGGCCTGATCCTCGCGGTCGCCTTCGGTCTGGCACTGCTGCTCCGAGTTGTTTTAAACGACCATCCCTCCAATTCTCCGTCCGGGAAAAGATGGAGTCTCGCCGGCGGCGCGGCGATATTCATATTGAGTGTCGCGGCGTCGCTCATTCAGATAATTCCTCCGCCGCAAGGTGCGATAGAGTCCGAACAAAACATGCTCGCAAATGTGTTTGATAAGAGATTGGCGGTAACGTCGAGAAATAAAGACCGCGCCGTGCGCGCCCTGACGAAAGTTTGGGAGAGCTACGCCCCGGTGCCGAAAGTCTCCTCCCCTAACTTCTGGAATACGAACATCCTGATGGTCTTTCCCAATCACGTCCAAAGAAGATCGAGCCTCGGTCTCTCCCTGCTGTTGCTCGCCACGGCGACAATCATCTTCGCCCGCCGGCCAGTCGTATGTTCGCTATACCTTGCGGGGAATGTAGGATTACTGCTGTTCATCTATTCGGTATACCCCAGCTACATAAGGCATCACGGCCATCTGTTCATATTGCTTATATCCTGTCTATGGATTTCGGAAACCGAACTGCAATCGAACTGGATCGGGCTGGGAATCACACGCGCAAGCGACGTTTTGAATACGTATCGTAGTAAAATCGTGACGACGCTTCTCGGCGTTCACCTCGCCGCCGGAGTCTTCGCCGTCACCAAAGAGTTCCGCGAGCCGTTCTCGACAAGCCGAAAAGCCGCCGCGTTCATCCGGCAGTTCGGCGCGGGCGACGTGCTGATTGTAGGCAGCCCGGACAATGCGACGAATTTCATACCGGGTTACCTCGGCGGGGAAATTTACTATCTGGAGAAAAGCGATTTTGGGAGTTTTACGGTGTGGAGCAAGTACAGAAAAGAGGTAAGTCCCGAAGAGGCCATCGGCAAGGTGAGCGCGCTTATCGAAGCACAGAATAAAGACGTGCTGTTCGTTTCAAATTACGCTTTGGATAGCACTATACCGCTTCTCGACATTGCCGAACTGGCATCATTCACTGGGAGCGTTGTTGAAGACGAAAACTTCTACGTCTACCTGATACGAAAAAAGCCCCTTTTCAAATAACATTCACTGAAGAACTTTTGCCGCGATGCCGGATCAGCAGCGTTGCTACTCAAGCCGACTTCTAAATCGGAACACGCGAGGTTGGCACATGAAGGAATTAACAAGGATGGACAGGATTGAGTAAATGATGAATGCGGAATGATGAATGATGATTGAAAGTCAGGAGTCAGAAGATAGAATAGATTAGGCCACGAACTACTTTAGCTTCTGTCTTCTGATTCCGCATTCCGCATTTTCTTCTTCATCCTGTCTATCCTGTCCATCCTTGTTCCATTCTCTTGAGTTTCGATTTAGCTTTCAGCAGGAACTTCTGCACAATTACTTTGCTGGATGAGGTCGTATTCTTTTTGCCGGACGGGTCGCTACAGCGTTACGGTCTCTTCCGTCATACCATTACCGTCGGAGATTTCGAGCGGTGGTCGCGTTCAACTTTCATCGCGCCGCTCCGGTAATGCGGACGCGCGCCAGTCGGGCGCGGCGTCTACACGGCGCACGTAGATCGAGGCTCCCTGCAGGCGTTCGACCATTACGCGGTCGCCGGCTTCGAGCGGCTCCTCGCCCTCCGCCGGATACGCTGTCCACGTCGAGCCGTAGACTTTGACGGCGCCCTCGCTGAGCGCGCCGCGACTCGAAGAAACCACGGTGCCAATCTTGCCCGGCAGGGCGTCAACGCCGGTCTTGAAGCCGCCGGCCTCGTTTTCGCGGACGAAGTAGTTGGCGAAGATTGTGCGCGAGGCGGCGGTGAGTGCGATTGAGACAATGAAGAAGACAAGGAACTGGAACGGATAGCCGAGGCCGACGAGGCCGGCGAGTGCAGCGGCGAGCGCGCCGATGCCGAACCACAGCAGCACGAACCCCGGCGTAAAGATTTCGACGATAATTAAAATTACGCCGAGCATTGCCCACAAAATCCACGCGAAGTTGTCACTCATTATCGTTTATCACTTCCCTGTTTTCTGCGCAGTGTCGGTTCGAGTAACGCCGTCGTGTTATTAGTTACGCTCGCGCGGCTCTTTTCACCCCGCCTCCAATTCTTGCCCTGAAAATTTGAAATTTCCGATTTCAAATTTGAAATGACTTTGAGAAGCAGGTTAACGAGTTCACGACCTCGACCTTTGCTTAAGCATCGGTCTCACGTGTCAACCTTTGAGCATGTTCTTCATCACGAACCAGACGTTGGCGGGGCGCTCCGCCAGTCGCCGCATGAAGTACGGATACCAGTGCTTACCGTAGGGCACGTAGACGCGCATCTGATAGCCGTCGCGCGCGAGTTGTTCTTGCAAATCACGCCTGACGCCGTAGAGCATCTGAAACTCGAAAGCATCTTTCTTGATTCCCTCACGCGCGGCATGATTGATCGTCGCGCCAATCATCTTCGGGTCGTGCGTCGCAATGCCGTGATAAACCCCGCTCGAAAGCAGCACGCGCATCAACCGGATGTAGTTTTCGTCAACATCCTTTTTGTCGGGGAACGCGACTTCCGGCGGCTCGTTATACGCGCCTTTGCAGAGGCGAATGCGCGCCGGGATTTTCAGCAAATCGTTGATGTCTTGTTCGGTGCGGCGCAGGTAAGATTGCACCACAATTCCAACGTCGTCGAGGCCGAACTCGGCGCGCAGCCGCTTGAAAATGTCTATCGTCACCTGTGTGACGTTCGAGGCTTCCATGTCCACGCGCACGAAGTTGCCGCGCCGCGCGGCTTCGGCGACGACGGTGCGCGCGTTTTTGTATGTCAGATCAGGATCAATGTCGAGGCCGAACTGCGTCAGCTTAATCGAGACATTGGAGCGGATGCCGGTGTCGTCAATGCGCGCGAGGATGCGCAAATACTCGCGCACTTCCTCTTCGGTCTCCGCGACTTTGGTTACCGACTCGTTGAGATGATCGAACGACGCCGTGCAATTGTGCGCGTTGCGTTCGCGGATCGCGGCGATTGTTTGTTCAATGTCCTCGCCCGCGACGAAGCGCGTCGTCATCTTTTTGAACGGGCTGAAGCGCGTCGCGAAATCTTTCAGCCCCTCGTGGCGTGAAAGGTACAACAGGGTGTTTCTCGTAACCATCTACTTCCCTTCTCGGTTCTTCAATACTCGACTGTGCAATCCTATTGCCGATTCAAACTTTACCGGACGTAACGAATGTCTCGCTGTGGTATGCTTGGCGGCGTCTTGCCACGCTCGCTCTCGAACGGAATCCGTTAGAAGCATCATCGAAGGTCAAAAGTTGCATGCGCTGGAAGCTGCTACTCGTCACCTCACTGCTTGCCGCCGTCGCGGGCGCGGGCGCAAGTTTGGTAATTATTTATGCCTTACTCGGTTCAACCGCCGCCCGCATTCTCTCGCCGGACATCCCCGTTGCCGGCGCGCTACTGATCCCCGTCGGGTTCATCATTTACGCCGCGATCTTCGTCTACCGGCACACGTCGCGACGCCGCGCGTTGCAAGCTATCACGACCGTGCTTTTCGCCATCGTCCTGATCGCCGCCGCTTTTGCTGCCGCTTCCGCTTTGTTGAGGAAGTGACCACCGCGACCTTTCGTCAGCCCCGATGCGAACGGGTCAGGTATTCACAACATTATTCACTCAGATATGACCGTTTAGAGGCGGGCTATGTCCGCTTCTTCATGTCGCGGTGGCGGCGGGCATGAGCAAAGCATCTAAACGAAAGTTGCACAAGTGACGAGCATGTCGCTTCGCAAGCATCATTTTACACTCGCATCACCGAGTCCAATTTCGCGTTGAACGGGACGTAGCGCGTCAATCACAAAACGGATGTGTTCGTCCAATTCGACGCCCAACTCAACGACGCCCTGCCGAACGTCGTCGCGATTCACGGTGCGCGCAAACGCTTTATCCTTCAGCTTCTTTTTGACGGAAGACACTTCGAGATCGTCGAGGCTACGCGACGGGCGCACGAGCGCGCAGGCAACGAGGAAGCCGCACAACTCGTCGCTGGCGAAAAGCGCGCGCGCTATCGGGGTGTCGCGCGGCACGCCGGTGTAGGGTGCATGTCCCATGATCGCCTGAATGACGCGCTCCGTGTAGCCCCGCCCGCACAGGATGTTGGCTCCTTTGTAAGGGTGGCCGCCAGCCGCCGGGTCGGGAAACATTTCGTAATCGAAGTCGTGCAATAACCCTGTGATGCCCCACTCTTCAACGTCGGCATCGGGGCCACCGAAGCGCGCGGCGCACGCACGCATCGCCGCTTCCACCGCGAGCGCGTGCTGGCGCAGGCTGTTGCCCTTCGTGTATTCGCAGAGCAATTCCCACGCATCTTCCCGATTAGGCATTGGTAAAACCTTCGTCTGTTCGATTGGAAAACTTTTTGAATTGCATGGGTTGAAGTTTCTCACGTCCGGCACCTTCCGTTCAACGCCCCGCACCTCGGAGACCGCTTGCCGCGATGTTTACCATTCAACTAGAATGAGGATGTACTTTTCATGTCGTTGCTTTTCCAATGAAACCTATTTTGTACGTAGCGCTCGCGGCCTATGTGGTGGCGGCGATTCACGCGATTCTGGCGTTCGTCACCAAGCGACGTGCCGTCGAGCGCGTCGCCGTGCTGGCGCTCGGCTGCGGCTTCATCGCGCACACCGGGGCGCTCGTTGCCGACTGGATCGGAGACGGCCACTACCCGCTTCTTCATCTACATGAAACAATTTCTTTTCTTGGATGGACGCTCGTCATCGCTTACGCTCTGTCGGTCTACTACTACCGGGCGCAGCAGGCGCTTGGCATCTTTCTGCTTCCACTCGTGGCCGGGCTGGTCTTCCTTTCAAATTTAGTTCGTGGCAACTCCGACCTGCTGTTATCAGGTAGAGTCATTGGGGGCGAAGCGGCGTGGCTTTTTCCGATTCATACGACGCTGCTTCTTTTCGCCTACGCGGCGTTCTTTGTCGCGTTCGCGGCGAGTGTGATGTATCTCCTGCAAGAACGCGAACTGAAGCTCAAGACCTTCAGCCCGATCTTTCACCGATTGCCACCGCTTAACACAGTTGACGACATCGGCTCGACCGCCGCCGGCATCGGCTTCACTCTGCTATCGCTCGGCATCATTACCGGCGTTATCTGGTCTTCGTCGCGCAACGGTCGGATGTGGCACAACGACCCCATCGAGATATTCGCCGTCCTGACGTGGGTAGTGTACCTCGCGTTGATTCATTACCGTGCGCAGTGGCGCGGTCGCAAGGCGGCGTGGATAGGCGTTCTCGGTTTTGCGCTCGTCGCCTGCACGCTCGTCGGCGCGCTGTTGATGGGCGGCTATCACGTTTTCGGATGAATACAGAACACAGGAGACAGGAACCAGCAGAGAAGCGCCGCCGCCGCCTGATTCTGTATTCTGTATTCTGACCCCTGTTTTTATGTCACTCGTTCTCGTCGGACTCAACCATAAGACAGCGCCCGTCGAAGTGCGGGAGCGCCTCGCGTTCACGGACGAGGCGTGCGCCGCGAGTCTGCGGGCGCTTGTTGATGGTGAGGTTATCCGCGAGGGGTTGATTGTTTCGACGTGTAATCGCGTGGAAATTTTAGCGGCGGGCGTCGAGGAGCGCGCCGCCGAAGCCGCGTCGCGCGTCAGCAGTTTTTTGAGTGAATCGCGTTCGCTCCCGCCCGAAGTTTTCGGCGAACATCTGTACACGCACCGCGACGACGCGGCGGTACGTCACATCTTTCGCGTCGCTTCCTCGCTCGATTCGATGGTCGTCGGCGAGCCGCAGGTGCTCGGCCAGGTGCGGCACGCTTACTCGGTGGCGGTCGAGGCGGGCACGGCGGGCCGCGTGCTTCACCGTCTGGTGCATCACGCCTTCCGCGTCGCCAAGCGCGTGCGGACGGAGACGGGCATCGCCGCCTCGGCCGTTTCAATCAGCTATACGGCGGTCGAGTTGGGGCGCAAGATTTTCGGCTCGCTCAATGGCGCGACGGTGCTGCTCGTCGGGGCGGGCGAGATGGCCGAGTTGGCCGCGAAACATCTTGCCGGCGCGGGCGCGACACGCATCCTCGTCGCCAACCGCACGCCGCGCGCCGCCACAGAGTTGGCGAGGAAGTTCGGCGGTCATGCCGTGGATTTCTCGCGTCTCGTCGAGCCTCTCGCCGAGGCGGATATTGTGATTTGTTCGACTGCCGCGAGCGAATACGTCATCACGTCGGAGATGGCGGCGGCGGCGCGCGCGGCGCGGCGCAATCGCCCGGCTTTCTACATTGACATCAGCGTGCCGCGCAACATTGATCCGGCGGTCGGCGAACTCGACAACCTTTTCGTCTTCGATGTGGACGACCTCGAAGCGGTCGTCGTCTCGAACATCCGCGAGCGCGAGCGTGAGGCGGAACGCGCCGAGTTGATCGTCGAGTCTGAGGTAATGCAATTTCAACAGGCGCTACGTGATTTGCGAATCGGGCCGACCGTCGGGGCGCTTCGTGAGAGGTTGCACGAGATGGCGCGTGAAGAGATGAAACGCCAGCGTCACCGCCTCGGTGATCTGACGCCGGAGCAGGAGAAGGCTATCGAGGCGCTGCTGATGTCAACTGTCAACAAGATTTCCCATCCAGTGATTAGCCGTCTGCGCCGTTCTTACGACACCGGCGACGAAGAAAACATTCAGGTGTGGCGCGACATCTTCCGTCTCGAAGATTAAAGCGTCAGCCACCAAATTTTTAGTTATGCTTCTAGCTCTTGAAAATCTCGAAATGTTAAAGCTGAATATCATTGGTTGGCGCAAAGGCTTGCTAAAGATTTCAATGACTCACGTTTTGCGTGAGCATCTGCCTCTTGGCATGAGGGAGGCAAAGGATTGTGTTGACAACATTCTTGATGGACAAGTGGTTTCCTTCAGCCTGAATGATTTTGCTAAGGCTGAAGCTTTGGCTAAGGCTCTGGAGGATGTCGGGGCTATCGTTGAGATTGAAGCGGAGCGGGCGGCGCTCCACAATTCATTGAGCAGCGAAGTATAACAACTGCACCATCGTGTATTAAACGTCTCCCGTCTAATGTTTGCATGAAAGAGCATTTCGTCATCGGCACGCGCGGCTCGAAGTTAGTATTGTGGCAGGCCGAATGGGTCAAATCGCAACTCTCGGTGCTTCAACCGCAGCGCGAGGTGCGAATTGAAATCATTAAAACCACCGGCGACGTGATGCGCAACACGCCCCTCTCGGTCATCGGCGGCAAGGGTATTTTCACCAAAGAGATTGAAGAGGCGCTACTCAACCGGCGCATTGACATCGCGGTTCACTCTCTCAAAGATTTGCCGACCGTCGTCCGCGATGGTCTCGTCATCACCGCGATCACGGAGCGCGAAGATGCCCACGACGCGCTCGTGCTGCGCGACGGAGTGTCCGGCGATAAACCTTCGGTGAAAAGCTTACCGGAAGGCGCGGTCGTCGGCACGTCCAGCCCGCGTCGCCTCGCGCAACTCAAGCACCTCCGCCAAAACATCGTCGTCAAAGAATTACGCGGCAACGTAGATACTCGCCTGCGTAAGCTCGACGCGGGCGAGTATGACGCAATTATTCTGGCGGCGGCAGGGCTGCGGCGTTTGGGTCAGGGGCACCGCATCAGCGCCGTGATTCCGGTCGAAGAAATGCTTCCCGCCGTCGGTCAGGGCGCGCTCGGCGTCGAGACGCGCGCCGATGACGACGAGATTATGGCGCTCGTCCAGCCCCTCGACGATCCCGCGACGCGAGCGGCCTGCACCGCCGAACGTTCGCTGCTTCGCGCCCTCGGCGGCGGTTGTCAGGTTCCGATTGCGGCCCACGCTGTTGCCACAGAAAACAATTTACGGCTCGACGCCCTCGTCGCCGCGCTTTCGGGGAACGCGATTATTCGCGACCGCGTGGAAGGCCGCACCGGGGATGCCGTCCTGCTGGGCCGCAACCTCGCCCAACGACTCCGCGCGCGCGGGGCAGGCTCCCTGCTCGTCGGCTTTCACGTGTGAGCGGCCCGGCGCGATTGGATGACTTTTCAACACTTCTCAACATGACTGATCACGAAACCGAGACCGCGTTAACGGAACACGTCAACCGTCCGGCGGGTGCCGACGCTACCACTGCCGCGCACACGACGCTCCCCCTTGCAGGACGCACGGTGATGATTACGCGTGCAGAGACGCAATCCGCCCAGTTCAGCGACGAACTCGAACATTACGGCGCACGGGTCGTCCTGTGCCCAACGATTGAGATCGTCGAACCGGATTCTTACGAATCACTTGACGAGGCGATCAGCAATTTGTACGGCTACGACTGGCTCGTCTTTACGAGCGTGAACGGCGTGGATTCGTTTATGCGCCGGTTTGAAGCTTCGGGACATGACGTGAGCGAGATTGATGAGCTTCGCGTGTGCGCCATCGGCACCGCGACCGCCGATTGTCTGCGCGACGTGAATGTTCATGTTGATGTCGTGCCGGAACATTTCAAAGCGGAGGGAGTATTCGCCGCCCTCGAATCGTATCTCGGCGGTCGCGCCGAAATGGCGAACCAAAACTTTCTCATCCCGCGCGCGGCGGTGGCGCGCGACTACCTGCCCCTCGCGCTCGAAGAGGCCGGAGCGCGGGTTGATGCGGTCGCCGCCTACCGCACTGTCCCGCCGGGACAAACCGACCGGGCGCGAGTCGAAGCGATGCTCGTCGGCGGCGGCATTGATTGCATCACGTTCACAAGCTCTTCCGCCGTCGTCAATTTCGCGCGACTCTTTGACGCGTCGGACTTGAGACCCGTTCTCGACGGCGTTAAGGTCGCATGTATCGGCGACATCACCGCGCGCGCCGCCGCCGATTTCGGCCTCCATGCCGACATCCAGCCGGGTGAGCACACGATCCCGGCGCTCGCCCGCGCCATCGCTACCCACTTTTCGGAATAACTCACCGGATGAATTTCTCTTGCCGGCGAAGGCCTCAGTGCCCGCGCATGCTCCGGCGTGCAATTTCGCCGGCCTCAATTTTATTTCGCGTCTTGTGTGATAAACTCCGGTGTATGCTCAAAGGAAGGGTGCTGATTGTTGACGACGAGCCGGCGATTGCCGAAAGTCTCAGCCAGCTCCTCGCGGCGCGAGGTTTCGAGACGGCGGCCGAGGGCGACGGCATCTCCGGCCTTCATCGTATCGAAAGGTTTCATCCTTCGGTCGTCATCACCGATGTGCTGATGCCCCGCCTCGACGGTTTCGGGCTGCTCCGCAAGCTCCGCGAGCAACACCCCGAAATCGCAGTAATCCTGCTGACCGGGCGGGGATCGGTGGAGATGGCCGTGCGCGCGCTTCAGGAGGAAGGCGCGTATCACTATTTCGAGAAGCCTTTCGACATCGAAAAACTTAGCGACGTGGTCGAGCGCGCGGTTGAATACGGGGCGGTGCGACGCAGCAACGAAGTTCTTCGACGGCAACTGCGCGACCGGGGCGCGTTCGGTGAATTGGTCGGCAGTTCTGAGCCGATGAAACAAATTTATTCCCTGATTGAGCAGGTTGCGCCGTCTTCAGCGTCGGTGTTGATTACAGGCGAATCGGGCACCGGCAAAGAGCTTGTCGCGCGCACTATTCATAACCTCAGCCCCCGCCGGAATGCGCCTTTCGTCGCTATCAATTGTTCGGCGATTCCCGACACGTTGATGGAGTCGGAGTTATTCGGACACGAAAAAGGGGCTTTCACCGGCGCGGCTTCGCGGCGTCAGGGGTGTTTCGAGTTGGCGACTTCCGGCACGCTGCTGCTCGACGAGATTGCGGAAATGCCGACAATGCTCCAAGCCAAACTCCTCCGCGTACTGGAGGAGCGGGTGGTGCGGCGTCTGGGCGGCGCGCAGGAGATACCGATTGACGTGCGTGTTTTGGCGGCCACCAATCGCGACCCGCACGAGGCCGTGATGCGCGGAGTCTTCCGCGAAGACTTGCTGTACCGTCTTAACGTGATTACGCTTGAGCTTCCCCCCTTGCGACGGCGCAAGGAGGATTTACAACTGCTCGCGCAGCATTTAGTAATGCAACTCGCCGAGAGGCACGGGCGTCCGGCGCGCTTGATGAGCAACGCGGCGCTGGAGGCGCTCAAGTCTCACCATTGGCCGGGCAACGTCCGCGAGTTGCGTAACGTCATTGAGCGCGCCGTCATTATCTGCTCCGGCGAAATTGTCGAAAGGCATCATCTCGCGCCGTACCCGCTCGACCAGCGGGCGCAGGCTCGTAGTGAGGATACGATCACTCTACCCGTCGGCACTCCCATCGAAGAGGTCGAGCGGCAAATGATCCTGCGCACGCTACAAAAAACCGATAATAACAAAACGCATGCCGCCGAGTTACTTCAGATTAGCTTGAAGACGCTCCACAACAAACTTCGTCACTACCGAGAGCATGTGCTGCAACCCGATTCCGCAAGATCAGCGGGCGAGGCTTCGCCCGCCCGGCGCTTCAATACATGGGAGTGAAGCCCTCACCCTGTTGCTTTCTTTACACCGCGGCGCTTCCTTTACGCGCGCGATTTTTGCC
>JBPCPQ010000418.1:0-17298 GCA_050999015.1 Pyrinomonadaceae bacterium
TCAGTTCGGGATCGTCGGGCGAGAGCAACGATGCCCTGCGGCGTTTTCGTGTCCGAAACGGCGGCCAACACTTCCTCGGTGACGGCGACGACGCGGCGTGCGTTGAGGCGCAACGCTTCCAAAAACGTTGTTCCGCAAACGTCCTTTGTCAGTTCCTTGGTGTAAAGCACATCTTCGATAGCGATGCTCCGCGAAGCCTCCTCGCACAGTCGCACGCCTTCGACGAAGATAAATTCAGAAACTTTGCCGACGCGCACCGCGCGCGCATGTTTGACAAGAGGATTGTATCGGCTAGTAACGACTTCGGCGGACACGAGCGTAAGTTTCCTTTCCGAAAAGAAGAGAGACGCGGGGAAGGGGTGACACGGCGACGCGGCGATTAGTGTCTGACTCGCCGCGTCGCTCCGTCCCCGTGTCCCTGCGTCTCTTTCAACTTTCCGCCTTCCGCCTTTTCTCCCCGCCTTCAATTTAACCAACGGCGGCGGGCGTGATGACTTCGTGAATCGCCCGCACTTCGTTGACCAGTTGATCGTATTGCTCAATGTTCAAAGCCTGTGCGCCGTCGCAGAGGGCGCGCTCCGGCTGGTCGTGTACCTCAATGATGAGGCCGTCGGCACCAACGGCGACGCCGGCGCGGGCGAGCGGCGTGACCATGTAGTTCTTGCCGGTGCCGTGCGACGGGTCAACAATCACGGGCAGGTGCGAAAGCCGGCGCACCGCCGGGATCGCCGCGAGGTCGAGCGTGTTGCGCGTGTGCTGCGCGAAGGTGCGGATGCCGCGCTCGCACAAAATGACGTTGTAATTTCCTTCCGACATGACGTATTCGGCGGCGAGCAGCCACTCGTCGAGCGTCGCCGCGAGGCCGCGCTTCAAAAGCACCGGCAGACGCGCACGACCCGCGTGCTTCAGCAGCGAAAAATTCTGCATGTTCCGCGCGCCGATTTGAATCACGTCGGCGTAGCGCTCAACAACGTCGAGGCCGTGCTCGTCCATCGCCTCGGTGACGATCTTCAGACCATACGTGTCACGCACTTCGGCGAGAATCTTTAAGCCTTCTTCGCCGAGACCCTGAAACGCATACGGCGAGGTGCGCGGCTTGTAGGCTCCGCCCCGAAAGAAGCGCGCGCCGCTGCGCCGCACCGACTCGGCGACCGCCAAAGTTTGCGCCCGGCTCTCAATCGCGCACGGCCCCGCGATGATCGCCAACTCGTCGCCGCCGATCCGCGCGTCGCCGACGCGGACGATTGTTTTCTCCGGGCGCAAATCGAGCGAGATGAGCTTGTAGGGCTTACTGACGCGAATCGCTTCAGCGACGCCGGCCATGTTTTCAAAACGCGAAGCGTCAACCGCGCCCGAATTGCCGGTGATGCCGATAGCTGTACGCTGTGCGCCCGGCATCGGGTGGGCGCGAAGCCCTAAATCCTTGATGACGCTCACCACATCCGCGATGTGCTCTTTGGTCGCGTCGGTTTTCATTACGATAAGCATAGATTCTCCGAAAGTACTGAGTGCTGAGTGCTGAGTAGATAAGGTCTTGCATGAACTGAGTACTCAGTACTCAGCACTCAGTACTCAGCACTTTTCCTCACATTCTTTCCGGCACGGCGATGCCGAGCGTCGCAAGCGTTGTTGTGAGTTGTCGGCGCGCGAGGTGCGCGACGATTGTCAGCACCGCGCGCCGCGCCGCGTCCTCTTCGCCGAGAATGCGATGACGATGGTAGAAGAGATTGAAGGCGCGCGCCAGTTGAAAGGCGTACTTCGCCAGATGCGCGGGTTCCTCCTGCGCGGCACACTGGGCAATCACTTCATCAAAACGCGCGGACAGTGTGACGAGCGACCACAATTCGTCGCCGCCCTCGCCCTCCAAAATTTTGCTCACCGCAACGCCATCCGCTGACTCTTTGTTTTCGCCGTTCGCGCGGAGCAATGCGCCGGCCTGCGCGAGCGCGTCCGCATCCAGCTTGCGGAAAATTGAGTTAGCGCGCACGGCAGCGTACTGGCAATACGGGCCGGTCTCGCCCTCGAATGAAAGCGCCTCGTTGAAATCGAAGATGATCATCGAATTGCGCGTCCACTTCAGTAGGAAGTAGCGCAACGCGCCGACGGCGATTTGATGCGCGGTTTCCGCTTTCTCCGCTTCCGATAAATCAGGGTGGCGCGCGTCCACTTCGCGGCGCGCTCCCGCTTCGAGACGGTCAATGAGGTCGTCGCCTTTGACTCCGAGGCCGCGCCGCCCGCTCATCTCGATAAAAGGACGCGCGCGGTCTTCGTCGCTCAACTCAAGACCGAGTTCCTCGCTCGCCGCCGGCGACAGCGCGACCATTTCATACGCGAGATGCACGCTCGCTTCTTCGCCGACTTGTGGTGCGACCGCCGCCACGCCGCGCCGCACGACTTCCTGCGTGTACGACTGGCGCGAGTCAATGACGTTATAGACGACTTGGCCGCCGCCGAAGCGTGGCGCTTCGACGCCCGATGCGCCGTGAGATTCCGTCTCGCCGGTCGTCACCCAAACTCGATGCCCGTCGTTGTACTCGCGGAAGACTTTATAGTTTAAGTCGAGTCCGAGTTGCCCCAGCTTCCAAAGCTGATACGCAATGTCCTTACCGGTGTAGGTGATCGTCCCGTTGGAACGGACAATAACTTTGTCGGCTTCGTGTTCGTCGGTGCTCGCGTGGGTGTCCATCGGCATCACCCAGCAGCCGGTGTTGCGGCCTTCTGTCTCGAAGTGAATCGCGCCCGTCGCTTTGATCTGCTCGAAAGCTCGCCCCCAGATGAAGCGTAAGATTTCCGACTCACGCGGCAGCACGTCGTAGCGAATCCCCAGACGCTCCATCGTGTCGAGGTGGCAATTGACGATGCGCGTCGCAACGTATTCGGCGAGCGCCGCCGTCGAATTGTCGCCGGCCTCAATCGCGTGCAACGTCTCGCCGCGCAGACGCAGTTTTTCCGGGTCTTCTTTTCCTTCCGCATCGCCGCCCCGGTAGAAGAGTCCGACCCTCGCGTACAAATCCCAACAGTAATAATCGAACGGCCGCTCCGGCGGCAGAGAGGCATCGAGTGTGCGCACGTCTTCAAGCGACATGCGCTCAATGTGCATGAAGCCAACGACGACATCGGCGACCTGTACGCCGGTGTTGTCAATGTAATTCTGCACTTCGACGCGCGAGCCGGCGGCGCGGAGGACACGCACGAACGTGTCGCCGAGCACGCTGTTGCGTAGATGGCCGATGTGCGCGGCCTTGTTCGGATTGATGTTTGTGTGTTCGACGATCAGTTTCGGTCGGGCGGAAATTTCGTCTGTGTTCGCCGCCGTCTTTGAGTCTTGAATCGAGGCGGCGGCAAAACTCGCGAGCAGACGCGCGCGATGAAAAAAGAGATTGAGATAGCCCGCGCCTGCGACCTCCACCCGGCTGACTTCTTCCTCAGTTTCGAGCGCGGCGCGCAATTCTTCGGCGATGGTGCGCGGCGCACGTTTCTCGCCGGTTGCCCCTTTAATGCGCTTCGCCAATTCAAAAGCGATTGGAAACGCCATGTCGCCGAGTTCGGTGCGCGGCGGAACTTCGGAATTTACTTGTTCAATCGCGACGCCGAACTTCTCCAGCGCAGCAGCGCGCACCCGCTCACGCAATTTTTCCTGAAGATCAACTAAATTCAAACGGCCCATCCTCATCTTTCTTAACGGTACGTTATGAACGCTCGTTAAGGAGTTTTCTTCTAGCTCATTATAAAGACGGAGATTATAGCGCAGCGTATTTGTGTGGCGCTAATGCGGTCGCGCCGCGAGCGCGTTTTAAGGCCCTGTGAGCGCGCGGGCATTCTTGCTTGCAAGCGTGCGCGAACACGCCAAAGGGTTTCGCATTCACGCGAGCTTGAGTCTGGCGCATCCACTGTTCGCGCATTCGCGCTCATGGCGGGCTGTAGGGTGTCCCGCGCTCCCGGGGAAATCTTTCTTTAACAAAATCGCGTTTGATATTTACCGATGAAGCCCTGCTTGACACTCTCCTGCCGCGCTCTGCTACCATCATGCTTCAATTCGCCATGCCGATTAAAGCCAGCCGCGTCATCTCGGAAAGTTTGCGTCAGCGTTTCCGCGCGGCGCGCAGTGTGTTCGTGCTAACCGGCGCGGGTGTTTCAGCTGAAAGCGGCGTGCCCACTTTTCGCGGCGGCGGCAGAGAAACCGTCTGGAAGGGAATGCCCTTCAGCGTGATTTCGTCGGCGGCGATGGTCGAACGTGATCTTCCGGCGGTGTGGGAATGGTTCGACTTCCGGCGCGATGCGCTCCAAAAACTGAATCCTAATCCGGCGCACGAGGCGCTGGCGCGGTGGCAAAGTAGATTTGAAAACTTCACGCTCGTGACGCAGAACATTGACGGATTGCACAAAGCGGCGGGTTCGGATGATGTGCTCGAACTGCACGGAAACATTTGGCAAGCGCGCTGTGCGAAGTGTGAGAAGCGTGAAGACCTCCGCAGCCTGCGAGACGATATTCGCCCGCCGGTCTGCCAACGGTGTGGCGGCGCAATGAGGCCAGACGTGGTGCTGTTTGGCGAGATGCTTCCGCCTGGAGTTTTTGAAGAGGCATCCGTGCGGGCGTCGCTGTGTGATGTGTATTTTGTAATCGGCACATCGGCCATCGTCTACCCTGCAGCGGCGCTGCCAGAAATCGCCCGCGCCGCCGGAGCATTCGTTGTTGAGATCAATCCTGAATTGACTCCGCTTTCTGCGATGTGCGATGAAGTTATACAAGGGAAGGCGGGCGAAGTTCTTCCTCTGTTTGAGATTTAAGGCGGTTATAGATTTTTGATTCGATGAAAACTCTTTATTTCGATTGTTTCGCCGGGGCGAGCGGCGACATGACGCTCGGCGCACTCGTTGACGCCGGGGTCGGCGCGCAGCCTCTGATCGAACAACTTCGATTGCTCGACGTTCCCGGCTACGAAATCAGTTTTGAGAAAGTTGACCGCTCCGGCCTCAGTGCCACGCGGGCGCATGTCCGCCTGACGGCGCACGAGCATCGCCACCGGCACTTGGCGGACATAAACAAAATCATCTTCGCGTCGCGCTTGAGCGACGCGGTGAAGGGGCGCGCGGCGGAAATTTTCAGACGGCTAGCAGAAGCCGAGGCGCGTGTTCACAACCTGCCCGTCGAGCGCATACACTTTCACGAAGTCGGCGCGCTCGACGCGATTGTGGATGTCGTCGGCGCGTGCATCGGTTTCGAGTTGCTTGGCCTCGAGCGTTTCGTTTCGTCGCCGCTGCATGTCGGGAGCGGAATGGTCGAGATGGCGCACGGGCGGTTCCCCATTCCGCCACCCGCTGTGACGGAACTGCTGCGCGACGCGCCCGTATATTCGACTGAAGTGACAGGCGAACTTGTCACGCCGACGGGCGCGGCGATTATCAGCACCGTCAGCGAAAGTTTCGGACCGCTGCCGCGAATGCGAATCCGGGCGACGGGCTACGGAGCCGGGACGCGCGAGTACGAGCGATTCCCGAACGTCCTGCGCGTGATCGTCGGCGAGACGGAAGACGCGGCGAGTGAATCCGAAAAACTTCTCGTGATCGAAACGAACATTGACGACGCCTCGCCGCAGATTGTCGGCCACGTAATGGAACAGGCGCTTGCGCGCGGCGCGCTCGATTGCTACTTCACTCCGGCGCAGATGAAGAAGAATCGTCCCGGCGTGCTGATCTCGATTCTGTGCGTGCGCGAGCGGCGCGAGGCGATGACGGATGTGCTGTTCTCCGAAACGACGACCCTCGGCATCCGCTTCCACGAAGTCGAGCGGTTGGCGCTCGAACGTGAGATAGTTTCGGTTGAAACCGAGTTCGGTACGATTGATGTGAAAGTGGCGCGCTTCAATGACCGTGTGAACAGCGCGACGCCGGAGTATGAGCAGTGTCGCGCGGCGGCGCACAAGTTCGACATTCCACTACGAATCGTCGAGGCGGCGGCGCGCGCGGCGTTCACGCGGCAGGCCGAGCGCAAGTGAAAAAATGCTGTGCGTTGGATTCTTTGAGAGAAGAGTAAGCCTCCGTGACCTCTGTGGCCTATGTGTTAAAGAATCTACACTTCAACTCAGAGACACAGAGGATCCACAGAGCGCCCAGAGAAGAAATTGAAGTGAGTATGTCGAGAGGTCTGGAGAGAGAAAACTAATGAGCAGGCGCTTTTCCGCCACTGAGCCGGACGAGAAAGAAGCCGCGACAGAGTTCGGCGGAGTTGATCTGGAGAAAATCGCGCGGGGCGTGCGGCTCATCCTTGAGGGCGTCGGCGAAGACCCGGAGCGCCCCGGCTTGCAGCGCACGCCGCAGCGTGTCGCTGAGATGTATGCTGAATTGACGAGTGGGATGCGCGAAGACCCGCACCAGCATGTCGTAGCGCTTCCCGGCGATTCGCACGACGAAATGGTAATCGTCAAAAACATTCACATCGCCTCGATTTGCGAGCACCACCTCGCGCCGTTCGTCGGACGTTGCCACATCGCATACATTCCGAAGAACGGGCGCATCGTCGGACTCTCGAAACTCGCGCGGCTCGCCGAGACGTTCGCACGCCGTTTGCAAGTGCAGGAGCGGTTAACGTCCGAGATTGCCGACACGCTGTATGATGGATTGAAGCCGGTTGGCGTGATGGTCGTAATGGAAGCGGAGCATACATGTATGACGCTTCGGGGCGTGAAGAAGCCGGGCGCGATCACGATCACGTCGGCGATTCGCGGCGGCTTCCGCAAAGATTCGCGCACCCGCGCGGAGGCGATGGCACTTATCAAGTCGTAATCGTGAATCGTCAATGGATAAAGACTGACTCTATTCACGATTGACGTATCACGATTCTCGACGCACGATTCACGATGAAAACTTTCTACGTTACAACTCCGATTTACTACGCCAACAGTCTGCCGCATCTCGGCCATCTGTACACCACGATGGTGGCCGACTGCCTGACGCGCTACAAGCGCCAGCGCGGTTACGAGACTCTGTTCCTGACGGGGACAGACGAGCACGGCATCAACATCGAGCGCGCCGCCGCGCGCAACAATCGCACACCGCGCGAGCACGTTGATTACATCGTCGGCGAATTGAAGAAAACATTCGCGCAGTTCGGACTGGACGGGGAGCATGGCGGCTACAACATCTTTATGCGGACGACCGAGCCGTTTCACTACGAAGCAGTCGGCGAATTATGGCAGCGTGTTGCGCGCGCAAAGACGCCGAAGGGGCGCGAGTGCATTTACAAAGGTTATTACGAAGCATGGTTCTGCGCTCCGTGCGCCGAGTTTAAGACCGAGGATCAATACGCGAAACCGGAGTGCGAAGGCGACCCGCCGCTATGCCTGATTCACGAGACGCCGCTCGACCGCGTGCAGGAAGAAAGCTACTTCTTCCGCCTCGCAGATTACAGCGATGAATTACTAAAGCTCTACGAGGCGAATCCTGATTTCGTCCGCCCGGAAGTGCGGCGCAACGAAGTCACCAGCTTTGTTCGGGCGGGTCTGCAAGACCTTTCAATCAGCCGTCTAAAAAGTTCGGTGAAGTGGGCGATTCCAGTTCCCGATGATCCCGATCACACGATCTATATTTGGTTCGACGCGCTGACGAATTACATCACGGCGCTCAGCTGGCGCGATGATGAACGTGCGACGGGTGACGCCTTCAAAAAGTTTTGGCCCGGTGTACATCTGCTCGGCAAAGACATTCTGCGCCAGCACGCGATTTACTGGCCGGCCTTCCTGATGGCGGCGGGCATCGAGTTGCCGCGCGGGGTCGTTTCTCATGGCACATGGATTGTTGACGGGCGCAAGATGTCGAAGACGCTCGGCAACACGATTGTGCCGGAAACTCTGCATCGTCACTTCGGCGCGGACGTGGTGCGGTATTTTTGTCTCCGCGAAATGTCGTTCGGTCAGGATTGCAACGTCAGTTACGAAGCCATTCTTGAGCGTGCAAACTCCGACCTTGCGAGCGGACTCGGAAATCTTTCGAGCCGCACGCTGACGATGATCGGTCGTTACTTTGACGGGCAAATCCCAGCGGCGGAAATCCCCGAAGACCGGCGGTTGGCGGCGAAGCGTGCCGGCGTTGATGCGGATGCGATGGAACTTGCGACTGCGCTTGAGCGGGCGCGCGATCAATTCCTTTCGCACTTCGACGACTTCGCTTTTCACCGCGCGCTCGAAACGGCGTGGGGCGTTATCGCGCGAGTTGATAAAATGATTTCCGACGCGAAGCCGTGGGAGTTGGCGAAAAACGATGAGCAGCGACAGACGCTCGGTGCGGTGCTCTATCGGGCCGCCGAGTCTTTGCGCTGGTTGGCGGTAATGCTCTACCCGGCGATGCCGGAAGCGATGAGCGCAATCTGGCGACAGTTGGGGCAGACGGACGATGTGGCGAAGCTTAACCCGTCGGAACTATCGTGGGGCGGATTAAAGGAGGGAACGCGCATCGGCGAAGTAGCGCCCGTGTTTCCAAGAATTGATAAAGGAAAAGTGATGGCAGAAATCGAAAGAGATATGAAAGAGAAGGAAGAGACGAAACACAGCGGCACGCACGCGACGCAGGCCGACGCCGTGACGGGTGCGGCGGCGACTCCTGAGACCAAGCCGCAACCGCCGATACGGGGCGCGACCGAAGCGGACGCCGTCCCGTCCGTTGCCGCAGCACAAAGCACAACATCAGAGCCGCCGCCGGGAGTCGTGAATCTAATCGGCATCGAAGATTTCGTGAAGGTTGAGATGAGGGTCGGCGAAATTCTCACCGCCGAGCGCGTGCCGAAGGCCGATAAGCTTTTGCGCTTCACAATTGATGTCGGCGAAGCCGCGCCGCGCCAGATTCTCGCCGGCATCGCGCAGTACTACGAGCCGGAGAAATTGATCGGCCGTAAAATCGTCGTCGTCTCCAACCTTCAACCGCGAAAGTTGCGCGGTCTCGAATCGCAGGGCATGGTGCTCGCCGCTTCCGTCGGTGACGAAGGCCGCCCCGTTCTCGCCACCTTCACCGAAGACGTGCCGAACGGCGCCAGACTAAAATAAATCTATGGGGGGAAAGGGGAAGGGGTAAGGGGAAATGGTTAAATTGCAATAGAGCTTTCGCCATCGTGCTCTCATTGCCTTTACCCTTCCTCTTTTCCCCTTAAGAAGCATGTACGTAGATAGCCACGCGCACATTGACGGGGAAGAGTTTGACGGCGACCGTGATGAAGTGATCGGGCGGGCGCGGGCGGCGGGCGTGCGCGCGATTCTGAACGTCGGGACGGGCGATCCTCATGCGGGAAGTTTGGAACGCGCCGTTCAACTCGCTGAGGAATACGACGACGTTTATGCTGCCGTCGGCATTCACCCGCACGATGCACGACTCTTCGATGAAAGCGTCGCCGAACGACTCGAAAGCCTGCTGACCGACAATCGGAAAATCGTCGCGCTCGGCGAGATCGGGCTGGATTACCATTACGATAATTCGCCGCGAGATGAGCAGCGCCGGGCGTTTGTGCGGCAGCTACATATGGCTCACGCGTTGAGTCTGCCGGTCATCATTCATTCGCGCGACGCGGAAGCGGAGACCGTAGAAGTTTTGCGCGACGAGTACGGCGGGGCCGAACGGCGCGGCGTGATGCACTGCTTTAGCGGCGGGCGGGAGATGGCCGAACAGGTTTTAGAAATGGGCTTCTTCATTTCCTTCGCGGGCAACGTGACGTTCAAGAACGCCGAAGTCTTGCGTGATGTCGCGCGGAATGTTCCCCTCGACAAGTTGCTGATCGAAACCGACTGCCCGTACCTTTCGCCGGTGCCGTTGCGCGGACGGCGCAACGAGCCGGCGCATGTGACTGCGACGGCGCAGTGTCTCGCCGGTTTGTGCGGTCTCAGCGTGGTGGACATGGGAAAGATTACCTCCGCGAATTTTTCCAAGCTATTCGGCGTGGAACTTACCGAAACTTCTGCGCCGGGAGGTTAAGGACGCCGAAAGAAGAGTCGCTGATGAGCTTATTTCATCAGAAGCTTTCACCGCCTCGCCGGTTAATGTTATAAAGAACGTGACAGGTAACAGGGGACAAGTGGTGAGATAAATTCAAATCTTCTTATCACATATCACCCGTCACGTTTCACCTGTCACGTATCACTGCATTCTTATGGCTCAGCAAAACTCATTCGACATTGTCTCGCAAGTGGATCGCGCCGAGATCGGCAACGCCCTCAACCAAACCATGAAAGAAGTTCGGCAGCGCTTCGACTTTAAGGGCAGCAACGCGGAGGTGGTGGTCGAGGAAGACGACCTCGTGCTGACCGCCGAGGACGAAACGCGCCTGCGCAACATGAACGACATTTTGCAGCAGAAGCTGGTGCGGCGCGGCGTTCCGCTGAAAGCCTTCACTTACGGGCGGGCCGAGCCGGCGGCGGGCGGCACGCTGCGCCAGCACGTCGCCATCCAGCAGGGCATCCCGACGGACAAGGCGAAAGAAATCGTCAAGTTCATCAAGGATACAAAAGTGAAGGTTCAAGCGGCGATTCAGGGCGACACCGTGCGCGTCACGGGCCGCGACCGCGACACCTTGCAGGACGTAATTGCGCAACTCAAAGCCAAAGACTTCGGCATCAACATGCAGTTTACGAATTACCGGTCGAATTAGTGATAGGTGATAGGTGATGAGTGAAAGCTCTTTCTTATCACGCATCACGCATCACTTGAGAACCCATGCACACATCCGGTCTTACCGCAGCGATTGAAGAGCCGCAACTGACGGCGCGGCGCGTCTTCAACTTGATCGCGGCGGAGTTGTCGCTCGTCGAAGAAGAATTTGAGCGTCAGGCTCGCTCCAACATTCAAGTCATTTCTTACATCGGCGATTATTTGCGCGCTTCGGGTGGCAAGCGTGTGCGCCCGGCGTTGACGCTCTTGGCGACTTATGCGGTCGGCGGCGACGGGGCGAGTGCGGGCGCGATTCGGATGGCGACGGTGATGGAGTTTCTTCACACGGCGACGCTGGTGCATGACGACATCATTGACAACGCCGAGACCAGACGCAATCGCGCTTCGATCAACAGTCGCTTCGGCAATCAGACGGCGGTGTTGATGGGCGATTGGTTATACATGTCGGCCTTCGAGACGAGTCTGGCCGAACGCTCGCTGCTGATTCTCGACATCCTGACGACGCTGACGCGCCGGATGACCGAAGGCGAGTTGATGCAACTCACAATGCTTGGCCGCGCCGACATTGGCGAAGAGCAATACTTCGACATTCTCCGCCGCAAAACTGCCTACCTGTTCAGCGCATGCTGCGAGATCGGGGCCATCGTCGGCGGGAGCGGGGAGGCTGAGCGTCGCGCTCTCGGCGAGTACGGACTTAACCTCGGAGTGGCTTTCCAGTTAGTGGATGACTTGCTCGACTTCACGGCCACCGACGACGCGCTCGGTAAAGCGTCCGGGGTTGATCTGCTCGAAGGGAAGCTGACTCTGCCGCTGATATATCTTCTCGAAAAAGAGCCGACGAAACGCGCCGCCGTGGAGAGCGTGATGCGTGAAGGAAGCTATGAGGAGTCGCCGCGCGCCAATCTCTTAAGCGCGGCGCAACAGGCCGGCGCGCTCGAGCGGGCACGGGCGCGGGCCGCTGAGTTCGCCGGTTTAGCGATCAGCGCACTCGATTCTCTGCCGTCATCGAAATACGCGGACGCGCTGCGCTCGATTCCGACATTCATACTCGAACGGGAAAGCTGAACGAAAGGATGAGGACGGAGGGATGAGGGATGAATAAGAAAATGACTAGCGCGCACATTATATTCATCCCTCATCCCTCCGCCATCATCTCTCAAGATTATGCCTGAGGAAAACTTACTCACCACGCTTGAGGGGAGTCTTCGCCAGACGCGCGCCACGCGCTCGCGTCTTTCTTCGCGGCTGGCCGATCTGGAAGCGGAGGCGGAGAGGCTGCGCACCGAGTTGGCCGAGATGGACGGACTCGCCAGCCAAACCGAGGCCGCAATGTTCCGCATCCTGTCGTCAATGCTCGGAACCGGAGCCGCCACCACCACGCCCTCCGACGCCGAGATCGAAGCCGCGCTCAGGCGCGACGCGGCGAAAGCCCAGCCAACGAGTGTGCGCGTCGAGTCGGTCGTCGCCGCCGCTCATTCGCGCCACGAAATGCCTCCCGTAAGGACGGACATCGAGCCGAAGGACGAACGATTCCTCGACCGCACGATCCCGCAGGCGACGGCCCTTCTGCTCCGCGAGGCGGGCAGCCCGCTTCACGTCAACGAGATTTACAATCGCCTCCTCGAAGGCAGCTTCCAATTCACCGGACAGCACCCCACCATCAGCATCGCCGTTTCGCTCAATCGCAACCGCCGTTTTCGTAAAGTCGCGCCGGGAACTTTCGATCTGACGATCCGCGACGCCGCGCAGGCTTCGTAGCCTGCCGCCGAGTTGAAAGCAAAATGTCCGGCCTGAAAAAACTGCGCGTACACGTTCTCGTCTGTGAACATAAAACATGTCTCAAGCAGGGCGGGCGCGAGTCCACGAAAGAGCTAAAGCGTGCGCTCAAAGAAAACAACATGCACAAGGAAGTATTAGTGACGAAAGTGGACTGTCTCGATCAGTGTGTACACGGGCCGGTAATGGCGGTTTATCCTGACGGTGTGTGGTACGGTGAAGTTGACGCTGCTTTCGCGCGTGAGATCGTCGAACTGCACCTCAAACACAAACACGTCATCAGGCGAAAAATTCTGCGCGATATGAGAGATGTTGACGGCGGCGGCGACTGAGCATGCCACCGCGAAAGAGAACGCCCCGCGCATGACGAAACGCACAATTGTTGTCGGCGACATTCACGGCTGCTTCGACGAGTTGTCCGACTTGTTAGACAAGGCGGAACTCGGAGAAGGGGACAGCATCGTTTCAGTCGGCGATTTAATCGTCAAAGGCCCAAAGAACCGGGAAGTCACGGAGCTGTTTAGCGGGAACGATCAATTCTCCTCCGTGCTCGGCAATCACGACCGGGCGATTCTGCAATTCTGGCGCGGCGAGCGGAACTCTCTCAAGCCGGCGCAGGAGCGATGTCGCGACGAATTAGCGGGCGAGCGCGAACGATTCTGCGCTTACCTCGGGTCGCTGCCGGCGATGATTGATCTCGGCTCGCATTTGGTCGTACACGCGGGCGTGCGTCCGGGCGTCAGCTTAGATGCCCAGGCAATTGATGACCTGACCGAACTGCGCACGCTCGGAGCGGATCGAACGAGCCGCGAAGGGACGCCGTGGTACGATGAATACGACGGCGAAAAGATCGTGCTCTTCGGGCACTGGCCGGAGGAACAAATGCGGCGAGGGCCGCGCGCCATCGGGCTTGATACGGGATGCGTCTACGGCTTTCATTTGACGGCCTATGTGATTGAGACCGGCGATATTATTCAGGTTCGGGCACGCCGTGAGTACGATTCGGCATGAAAATGCTGAGGTTGAAGAGCGACTGAACTCGGTGTCACATCGGCGTAACACGCGACTGATAAAAGAGAGCGATGATCTCTTACGGCAAACACCGTTTCCCCGGCCAGCTTTTCATCGTCGAAGGCACGGACGGGAGCGGTAAATCAACGCAACTCGCGCTGCTTCACCAGTGGCTCAAGGCGGAAGGTTATCCGGTCTTCTTCTCCGAGTGGAACTCGTCGCCGCTGGTGAAAGACACGACCCGTCGCGCGAAGAAGCGGCGGCTTTTTACGCCCGCCACTTTTTCGCTGCTTCACGCCACCGACTTCGCTGACCGCACCGAGCGCGACATCATTCCGCCGCTGAAGGCCGGAGCCATCGTCTTAGCCGACCGTTACATTTACACGGCCTTCGCGCGCGACGTGGCGCGCGGGTGCGACCGCGAATGGGTGCGCGAAATATATCGGTTCGCGGTGCGTCCGACGGTCGCCTTCTTTTTTCGCGCGCCGCTCGACGTGGCAATTGACCGGATCGTTTCGGGCCGACCGGAATTAAAATACTATGAGGCGGGGATGGACATGTTGTGGGACGACGACCCGGAAGAAAGTTTCAAAATTTTTCAGGGAAAAATTCTCGAAGAGTACGACTGCATGGTGGGCGAATTTAATCTGACGGTGATTGATGCGACGCGTTCCATCGAGCGACAACAGAGCGAAATGCGAAGCATCGTTAGCCGGCATTTGAAAGAAAAAGCGGGTTCGAGATGATGAGAGAAATTTCGTTTTACGGCACGGCGCTGCCGGGCATCGAGCTTGAGGCGTATGCCGGCAAACTGATCGTCATCGAGGGGCCGGACGGCGTCGGACGCTCGACGCACATCGCTTTGTTGCGCGCGTGGCTTGAGTCGCGCGGCCATGCCGTGCTCGACACCGGGATGAGCCGCTCGGTGCTCGCCGGGCGCGGAATCAAAGAGGCCAAGCAGGGGCACACGCTCGGCGGTCTGACGATGCAGCTTTTTTACGCGACCGACTTTGCCGACCGTCTGGAAAACGAAATGCTGCCGGCATTGCGCGCCGGCTTCGTCGTCTTAACCGACCGTTACATATATTCGTCAATCGCGCGCGCCGTGGTGCGCGGGGCCGACGCGGGGTGGATTCGCGCGATTTATGGTATCGCGCTCGTGCCGGACGCGATATTCTATCTGCGCATTCGCTCGGCGGAAGAACTTGGGCCGCGCGTTTTGCAGGCCGGCCGTAGATTCGATTATTGGGAATCGGGGATGGACTTACACAACGCCGGAGACTATTACGAAAGTTTCGTCGGGTATCAAAAGCTGATGCTGCGCGAGTTTGACCGGATGAGCGGCGAATACGGGTTTCGCGTGGTTGATGCTTCGCGTCCCGTCAGGCGTGTAGCGTCGGATTTAAGAAGAGCGGTAGGCCGCTTGGTTGACGAAGTCGAAACTACGAACGCGGTTGAACTCACGTCTCACTCGACGGCGGAGCGCAAGAGCCAGAACAGTGTTAGTGGTCGTGCGCCGCAAGCGGGCGAGCAAACTCTGAGCCGTGGGGAGACGAAAGGAACCGGTTGACGTTGAGACATGCTTCCATTGATATCGGCTCAAATTCCATCAAGCTGGTTGTGGTGGAAGCTTCGGGCGATTCTTTCGCGGTGCTGGCGCGAGAAAAGGAAGTAGTTCGTCTGGGGCACGACACCCTCCGTGATAAACACCTTTCCCCGGAGGCGATTGGGCGCGCTGTCGAGACGATCAAGCGCTTTCGCGGAATTGCCGAGGGGCGCGGCGCATCAAGTGTAATGGCGATTGCGACCGCTTCAGTGCGCGAGGCCGATAACGCGATGGAGTTCATCGCGGAAGTCGAGCGCGCGACCGGTGTGCGTATTGAAGTTCTCTCGGGAATCGAAGAAGCCCGCTTGATCGGCCTCGCCGCCGCGCACGGCTGCTCCGAACGCGGGCAGTCTCTCATCAACATAGATATCGGCGGCGGCTCGACGGAGTTGTCGCTCCTTGATGACTCAACGCCGGTGAAACTGTTTTCAGTAAAACTCGGAGCCGTCGGTTTGACCGAGCGTTTCATCGCAAGTGATCCGGTGAAGCCGAAAGAATTGCGCGCGCTGAAGGAGGAAGTGCGCCGCGCGTTGGAGCGCCCGGCGCGCGAACTACACGGGGCAGAGTGGCACCACGCCACGGGAACTTCAGGTACGATCATCGCCATCGGCGAAGCGTTACGCTTACGCCGCGCGCCTGCATCCGAGGAGCAGGGTGCGCAACCGGCGGGCAATGAGATCAAGCTCACGCGACTGACCCGATTCAATGAGCGCGCCGCCGCGCTCGACCTGTCCGGGCGGAGCGGCGTCCCCGGCATCAGCGCGCAGCGCGCGGAAATAATCATCGCCGGAGGGCAGATACTCGAAGGCGTGATGCGGGCGCTCGACATCGCGCGTTTACGCACATGCGACTTGGCGCTACGCGAAGGCGTCATCATTGATCGTTTGCGGCAGCTCGATGCGGAGTCTCGTCCGCCCGCGCCCGATGTCGCGGACGCGCGCCTGCGCGGCGTCTACGCCGTCGGAAGACGCTTTCAGTTTGAGGAGACGCACGCGCAACAGGTCGCGGTGCTCGCCGAAAAAATTTTTGACGGTCTGGCGGCACCCTACAAACTTAATCGCCATCATCGGACGCTTCTTTCCGCCGCCGCCCTGCTGCACGACATCGGCTATCAAATCGCCCACGAGTCGCACCACAAGCACACACTTTACCTTATCAAAAATTCCGAGCTGACCGGCTTCTCCGAATCCGAACGGCTGTTGATCGCCAACGTCGCGCGTTACCACTCGCGGTCTCTGCCGAAAGAGCGTCACCCCGAATACGCGGCGTTGAATCAGCCCGACCGCGAGACGGTTTGGCAACTTGGCGCAATTCTCAGGATCGCGGAAGCTCTCGACCGAAGTCACGAGGCGCGTGTGCGCGGCCTCGAATGCGTGCGCGAGAAGGATGATGTGCATATCCGCCTGAGCAGCACGCTCTCTTGCGAGAATGAAGTCGCCGCCGCCGAGCAAAAGCGCGACATGTTTGAGCAGGCGTTCGGTTGCAAACTCTTTCTCGATGTGAGCGCTCCGCACAAGCGCGCTAACGATCTGCGCCCGCATGTCAGCCAAGCCTCACAGAGTCGCAGGAACGCCGGCTAAGTGAGTGGCCAAAATTTTTGGCAAAAAAGATTGTCCCTAATCGCTAAAATGCTCAGTGAAATGCAAAGTTTTCACGCTGGTTAATGCCATTTCTTTTGGCGACTCACTTAGTGCGGAATACGTGAAAGGGCGATTTCTTTTCCGAACGGATGAAACTGTGACGTGTTTGCATTCAAATAAACTGAAGCCTGTGCAAATTAAAGCTGTCTGTTTTCACCACGTTAGCGGTGGCTTGAATTTAGCCGCAGCAATTCTCGGTTTAGAAAAAGAGTCATCCGGTGTATTTTCGCCGGATGCCACTCAACTATAAGAAACGTCAACAGAAACTCACTTTCGACAGTCTAATGCAGACTTTGAGTGAAGCCTTTGCGCGCCTCCCAGATCACCGCCGAAGCAACGCCAGCTATCCCTTGGCCGATGTCTTGCGGAGCGCTTTTGCCATGTTCTCGCTCAAGTCGCCGTCGCTCCTCTCGTTCCGCGAGCAGACGCGGCAGGAACGCCGCAACTTGCGCGCGATCTATCATCTCAAGGACATCCCCAGCGACACCCAGATGCGTGCGGCGCTCGACCCGGTGTCGCCTGCGCCCCTGCGTGCGCTCTTTGCCACGCTCTTTGCCGCGCTCTGGGAGGCGGGCGTCGTCAAGCAGTATCAGTACTGGCAGCGGCACGTCATCCTCG
>JBPCPQ010000187.1:0-4598 GCA_050999015.1 Pyrinomonadaceae bacterium
GCGCTGGCGCGCGCCGTCGTGACGAATCCAGCGATCATCCTCGCTGACGAGCCAACCGGAAACCTCGATACGGAAAACTCAGCCATCGTCCTAAACATGTTTCAGGAAATGAACTACCGCTTCAATCAGACCACCATCATGATTACGCACAACCCGGAAGCCGCCGCGATGTGCCGCCGAATTATCCAGATGCGCGACGGCCAGATTGTTGCGCCAAGCCCCGCCGTACAGATATAATGCAACACGTCAGATGCTGGTAATCAGGGGTTAAGGCTAACTGACCTCTTACGTCCAACATCTGACATCTGTTTATATGTCTTCTGTTTTTCGCATCTTCAAAAATCTCTTCTTTTGGTCATACGGGCGCAGCACTTGGCAGTACGACGTGCTCTGCGTTCTGATCCTCGCCTTTGTCTTTCTGACGCCTAAAGCCTGGTTCGATGAGGGCGAACTTAGCCGCCGAAGCGGGCATCAAAACGACTTCACGGCGGCGTCGAAGCTGCTCATCGCGCCGGAAAATTCTTCGGGCGACTTTCAAGCACGCGACATCGAGCGGCGCGTCCGGGAGATGACGAATCGGCCGGACGCACGGGTGAAAAGGGTGCGCGAAGTGCGGGGCGACGACGGACGCACCGTCGCTTATGAGGTTGACATCGAGTAATCCTTCACTATAATCGCCCGGATTTAGAGAGTCGGGTAGAAGTCTCCCTAATTTTTATAAGGAGTTTGCATGAAGAAGTTATTTTCGTTCGGACTTATCGCGGCGTTGCTGTTAGCAATCGCTGCGGTGGCAATCGTCCCGCCGCGCGCCGAGGCGCAGGGCGCGGGTCTTGTCACTTCAATTATCAATCGGATGGAGCGTAATCGTCGGGATTTGAAATCGTTGCGCGCCGGCATCAGCATGACGAAGTACAACGCGCAGATTCGTGACGAAGACAAGTACAGCGGCGAGGTGCGTTACATGCCGAGCAGCGGTCGCAACTCATTTGTCCGTGTTGATTGGCAATTCCCGCAGCGCGAGACGCTGGCCGTCGCCGACGGCAAGTACACGCTGCTGCGCCCGCGCCTGAAGATGGCTTACGTCGGCGACGCTAACTCGAACCGGAACAAAGTCAGCGGCGTGCTTGGTTTCGGCCTCAACGTCTCACGGCAGCAACTTGCGAGCGCCTACGAGCCGCCGGAGTATCTCGGCGAAGAGACGCTGTGGGGCGGCGTCCGCACGACGCACTTGAAGATCGTGCCAAAGGGCGGCGCGCGTTTCAGGTACGCGGAAATCTGGGTGGACATGCAGGGCATGCCGGTGCAGACGAAGGTCATTGAGAAGAACGACGACGCGACCACCGTGCGCCTGACCGATGTTCAGCGCAACCCGGCGCTTTCGACAGACGAATTCAAGGTTCAACTCGGCTCGGACATCAAAATCGTTCGCGGATAAAAAGTTAAATCACACGACCTGAAGGCGAAGGGGTTTCGGCACAGGAAAGGTTCCGAAACCCTTTCCCATTTTTATGGGTTGGCAAATGGTCGGGCGGCATGTTTCCACTTGCCATCCGGCACTCTCCCGCGTATCTTTGCCAGCAAAATTCCAGAAGGGACGGGCGGCGTCGGCGTCTAATGTTCGCGCCCACGCGCCCATCGGTTAAGACAGACTCGCTTAATGAAGAGAAGCACATTTCTCAAACTGAAGTTGCGCGAAACGGGCTTTATCTCGCGCGCGCTCGTTTCGACGCGCCATCCTGTGCTAGCGCATATCATCCCGATGCGCCGCTGCAACCTCGCCTGTGGCTACTGCAACGAGTACGACAAAACGTCTGACCCGGTGCCGCTCGACGAGATGAAGCGGCGGCTCGACAAGCTCGCAAGTTTCGGCACGTCGGTCATTACAATCTCCGGCGGCGAGCCGATGATGCATCCGCAACTCGACGACATCATCCGCCACATCCGCAAGTGCGGGATGATCGCCGGCCTCATCTCGAACGGCTACTACATGACGCCGCAACGCATCAAGCGGCTCAACGACGCCGGCCTCCAGTACCTGCAAATCAGCATTGACAACCTCGAACCCGACGAGATTTCGCAAAAGAGTTTGAAGATGCTCGACAAAAAGCTGCGCTTCCTCGCCGAGCACGCCGACTTTCACGTCAATATCAATTCCGTGATCGGTGGCGGCATCAAGACCCCGGAGGACGCGTTGGTGATCGGGCGGCGCGCGATTGAACTCGGCTTCTCGACGACCGTCGGCGTCATCCACGACAACGAAGGAATGCTAAAGCCGCTCGGCGAGCGCGAGCGAAAAGTCTTTTACGAACTAAAGAGTCTGAGCAGAACTGAATACGCGCGGTTCGACGGATTCCAGAACAACCTCGCTGATGGTAAGCCGAACGACTGGCGCTGCCGCGCCGGCGCGCGCTATCTCTACATCTGCGAAGACGGCCTCGTGCATCACTGTTCCCAACAGCGCGGCTATCCCGGCATCCCGCTCGCCGACTACACGACGCAGGACATTGAGCGCGAGTACAACTCAGAGAAGTGGTGCGCCCCGTTCTGCACGGTCGCCTGCGTGCATAAAGTATCAATCCTCGACAACTGGCGCGATCCGCAGAAACCTCTCCAATCGCCGGCGCCGGATAAGACCCTCAACAAAGACACCGTCGGTAAAATTCTTCGCGCCGAATAATCACATTGCATTTGCGGCGAGGTGCGCGGGACAGGTCAGTACCGGGAGCGATAGCGACCGGGATGACGCTACCCGACCCTCAACTTGCGTTGTCAGGTGCGGCCTCACCCTGCCGCCACCGCTCCGGGTACTGACCTGTCTTGCTGCACGTCCCGCTCGTCAACGCTCCACCCCAATCTGTGCGGCGCGCAGCCGCGCGTCCGCTGCTAAACATTCGGCAGCAGGAAGTTTTTGTACGCAAAGGTCTGTCTGAAGAAAACGCCGGTAGGATGTAACAGCTTCATTCGGACGGTTGAGCGCGTCGAGCGTGGCGGCGATATGGTAAGAGAGTTTATCGTCCGGCTCGCCGCCACGCTCCGCCGCTCGAAGTTCATTAAGCGCTTCCTCAAAGCGCCCCGCCGCCGCCAACTCGATGCCGAGTAGTTTATGTGTGTGCGGGTCGTCTTCCACGGCGAGGGCCGCTCGTAGCGCGCGGATCGTTTCGTCGCGTAGCCCCACCAACTTCGCTTCGTTGGCGCGCGCCAAAAGTCCGTCCACGCTTCGTGAGTCAAGGTAAAAATAAAACGCGCCGAGCGTGACGACGGCGAGCAGGTAAATCGCCGGCGCGACGAGTCTTGAAATAACGGAACGCACCCGCCGCGCGCTCACGTCCCGCGTCGTGTCCACTCGCTCAGGCGACCTCGGAAACATAATCAGAGCGGCAAGGTAAAGAGGCAGGACGATGTGGGGAAAGAAGAGGGTGGCGAGCGTCCACAGCGCAACTGTGAAAATAGAGAAGCCGCGCCGCCGCGAGTCGGCGAGCACTCCTGCCGAGAGGAGCGCGGCGAGCATGAAACTGACGGGACGCAGTGACTCGAAGAGCGCGTCGGCGGAAATTTGCCACCCCGTCCCCACGTCGCGCATCCTCCCGCGTTAGAGCGGCGTCGGCGTCTGCTCGGCCTCGCCGATTGTGTAGAGCTTCATCGTCCGCGAGAGTCCCAGCCCGGAGAGCTTGCCCGCCATGACGACGATTAACTCGTCGCGCTTGACGATACCCGACTCAATCAGCGCGCGCTCGCCGATGCGCATCAGGTCGTCGGTGTTTGCGACCGGCGGGTGAGTTACCGGCTCGACCGACCAGATAATCGCGAGTTCATTCTGCACGTTCCTAGAAGGCGTCAAAGCGACGATGCGCTGTTCGGGACGTAGCGCCGAGAGTCGCCGCGCCATCAATCCCGACTCAGTGAAAACGGCGATGGTCTCCGCGCTCATCTCCTCGGCGGCGAACGCGGCGGCCTCGCACAGCGCGCGGCTGAAGCGTCCCGACTGTTTGCCGATCCATTTGCTGACCGCGCTCGATCCTGTTTTGCGCCCGGTCTCCGCCGACTCGATGATGCGCGCCATCGTCGCCACCGCCGGCACGGGGTATTGTCCGGTCGCCGTCTCCGCCGATAGCATCACCGCGTCGGAGCCATCCCACACGGCGTTCGCCACGTCGGACGCTTCGGCGCGCGTCGGCGTCGGACTGGAGATCATCGACTGCAACATCTGCGTCGCGGTGATGACGAACTTACCCGCCTGATTCGCCTCTTCGATTATCCGCTTTTGATAGACGGGGACGAGTTCGACGCTCGTCTCGACGCCGAGGTCGCCGCGCGCGACCATCACGCCGTCAGTCGCGGCGATGATCTCCGCGAGGTGGTCGATGGCCTCGGCCTTCTCGATCTTCGCGACGAGCGGGGCCTTGCTGCCGGCGGCGGCGATTAGCGATTTCGCCTCGACCACATCCTCGGCGCGGCGCACGAATGAGAGCGCGATATAGTCCGCGCCCTGGCGCACCGCGAACTGCAAATCGCGCCGGTCTTTGTCGGTAAGAGACGGTATTGGAAGCTGGATGCCGGGCAGGTTGATGCCTTTACGCTCGGCGAGCACGCCGCTGTTG
>JBPCPQ010000451.1:0-1991 GCA_050999015.1 Pyrinomonadaceae bacterium
ACGTCCGAAGACTTTGACTTGAGAAAGCCTGTGCGCTTACGAAAAGATTTATGAAGATGGCGGACTAATATCCCATGATTGGACATCACGTCACACTCCTCGACCGGTAAGTTGGTCGGATAGCTGCTTTCCAAATTGGAAATGGAGAAACGGAGAACCGCTCAGCGGCGAGCCGTCGCGATAGGAACTACAGTGATGGGGTGAATCGAATCAATAGCATCTTGCACCGTCCTGTCTTGCGAAGGACGACAGAATACGCGGCGCGGCTGATTTTGGCAAGCGCTGTTTCGTGAGACCCAATTACGCTCGGCGGGTAAGGCTTAGAGGACTGAGGTTTCTTCGATCAAGCGGTTTTCGGCGAATCTTTCGACGCCGAGCGATGTGATGTCGAGAAGATGTGCGCGCCCGTGCAGAATAAGTTCCGAGACGACGCGCCCGGTAGCGGGCGAGTGCATCACCCCGTGACCGCTGAAACCGTTGGCGAGGAACAGGCCGCTGACGCCCGGTGCCTCGCCGATGATCGCGTGATGATCCGGCGTGACCTCGTACAGACCCGCGCGCGTGCGGCTCATGTCCGCCGCCGCCTGCGCGAACAGCGGCACGCGCCGCGCTGCCCGTTCGAGGATTTTAGGAATGAACGCGGAATCGAGTTCAGCCTCGGAACTCGGCGTCTCTTCCGGGTCAGTCCACGCCAGCAGAAATCCCGCTGGCGGCTTCCCATCTTCGGCGCGCGGCGTGGGGCGGAAGTGGAAGCCGTCTGACATGTCAATGACCATCGGCAACTTTTCGGGTAAGCCGGCGAGCGGTTCGGTGCCGACGATCTGCCGGCGCAAAGGGACGACGGGAATCTCGACGCCCGCCGTTTGCGCCACGCCCGCCGCCCACGCGCCTGCGGCGTTAATGACCGCGCGCGTCGCAACGTGTCCGCGCGTCGTTAAGACTCCCGCGACGTGCCCATGCTCGACTTCGATTTTAACGACCCGCGTGTCGAGCCACACGCGCGCGCCGCGCTCGACGGCCCGCGCCGTGAAGCCGCGCATGATGTTCAGTGGAACGACGAAACCGTCCGTCCCGCAGAACGACCCGCCGAGCACGTCGTCCGCTCGCATCTGCGGAATCAAACTGCGAACGTCTTCGGCGCTGAGAATCTCGACGTTGATGAGGCCTTCCGTATGTTGGCGCTCGCGCGTCGTGCGGAGGTATTCGAGGTGCCGCTCGTTCGTGGCGACGAACAGATAACCGGCGGGTTCGTAACCGGACGAGAAGCCGGTCGCTTCCTCGAAACGCGAGAGAAACTCAATCGAGTAGCGCGACATCTGGATATTAACCGGCGTGGCAAACTGTGCGCGCACGCCGCCCGTCGCTCTACCCGTCGAGCCGAGACCCTGTTGCGCCTCGCGCTCAATGATTAAAACATCGGGGCATCCGGCTTCGGCGAGATGATACGCCACGCTCGCGCCGACAATCCCACCGCCGATAATAACTACGTCCGCCGTGTTCGTCATGAGTGTCAATGCCACGCTCCCGCGAGCAGAACTTACACGAGGTAAAAGTCTAAGTCACTCAATATTGACAGGCTACATTGACAGGCGATGAGCGGAAAGATAAGACCCGTTCGGAGTGGTCGCCTAAAGTTTTCGCAGGCGCGCGCTGCCGTAAGGCCAGTCGTCAATTCTACGACACAGACCGGTTTTGACCGGATTGCTCTCGACGTAAGCGACTGCCGCATCGCTGTTGTCAACGATGAACAAGTCGCCGTCCTGCCGTTTGTTGCTAACCTCTGCCTTGCGCTCTCGCTCAGTAGTACTCATAAATGACCCCCTCAGTGCAATTGCATTAAGTTAAGCCGGGAGCGCGGGCGTCGCCCGCCAACGCGCCGCATGGCGCGTCCTTACCTTTCACTAACGGCGACTTTCCTTTAACTATCTCACTTCGTGTTCGCTATCATCTCTTCAAGTTTCGTGCGGCTCTTTCTTCGCGCTGTCGCGCTC
>JBPCPQ010000304.1:0-6464 GCA_050999015.1 Pyrinomonadaceae bacterium
GGACAGGACGGGGCGGAAACGGCCGTCGAACGTTTCATTAACCACTACATCGGCGACGCGATACATTTATTCCTCTCTTTGCTCGCCGTCGTCATCCTCGCCGCCGCCGTGATCGGGGCGTATGACACGGTGGTGCGCGACTTCCCGAAATTGTTCGCGCCCGGTGATGAGTACAGCGTTCTCTCGAAGATCATCCAAAACATTCTGCTCGTCGGCATCGCCGCCGAACTCGGATTGCTGCTTCTGTTCCACCGCACTAGTTCCGCCATCGAGGTCATCATCTTCGTCATAGCCCGCAAGATCGTCAGCCCCGACGCCTCCGCGCTCGACCTCGCGCTCAGCGTCGCGGCGCTCTGCGTGCTCCTTGTCGTGCGCTTCTATTATCTGCCCGGCAAACCGAAGTGAAACTTTCAGCGGGAGCGAGACTCCGGGTCGAGCAACCCGATGATTCCCGCACATTTCTTTCAAAGCTCGTCAGCTTTATAAATCAAGTAGGCAAAGAGAAACGTCCCGGCAGCACGTAACTGCCGGGACGTTGGTTATTGTTCGAGATTCACAAGCCAGCCTTAAAGCGCCGCTTGCTTTACCTTGCCGCGTCGCCTCACGCTTTCTTTTTCGCGCCTTTCTTTGGCGCCGCTTTAGTGCCGGTGGCCTTATAGTCCTTCAGCCATGAGACGTCCACGGTGTTAGCGCTCCGTTCCTTCTTTTGCGCGATCAGCCAGTTGCCGCGCGCGTTATTGGCATCACCGCCCTGGGGAGAAGTATGGCAGTAAGCGCAATCTTTCGCCGGGAAACCGAGCTGTTTGGCTTTATTCAAGAAGGGTGGATAGCTGTGAGCGTCCGGCATCATCGCCGCGAAGTACAACGCCGCGAATCCAGCAACGATGAAGCCACTAATAACTTTTCGAGATTGTTTCATCAGCTTTTTATCTCCCCAATTTAAGTTGATGTAGGTCAACCGTCGGAAGCGGTTGACGTAAGGTGTTGCAATTAAACTTCAAAGTTCGCTCTGAAGTCAACCGTTGGCAAAACTCCAAAACGACATGTATAAGAAACGAGCAATCGCGGACAAATCCCAGTTTCCCTCAAACCTCGCGTCAAAAATTCGCGGCCTAACTGTCCGAATTAATTGCCAATCGCTACTTCTTGTAAAGTCACCGTCTCGCCGACAACATTTGATTCAACTCCGCGACTTGCGACTCGATTGCCTTGCTTTCCCCCATGCCGTCGAGGCTGCGCACAACGCGGCAGACGCGCTGGTTGATTTGTTCGCCCACCCCATTATCCATCGGCGCGAGCACGACGCCGAGTTGGACGGGTTGACTGGCGCGTGCGGCAGCCGTCAGTTGCGCGGGCAACTGCATTTTCAGGAAAAAGATTTCGCAGCCCGAGCCGGTGTCAATCGCGGTATAGAGCGATTGAGTTTGTTCGTTGACCTCGCCGCCGGCGGGCCTGCTTCCTTGCGGCGCGGTCGGCGTCTGCGTGGTGCGCGCGGTTGATTGAGTGGCCTGCGCCAGTTGGCCGATCTGCCCGGCGGTTTCCGGGTTGCGCGCCGCGCCTCCCTGCGGCTGCGCGGCGGGTTGGCCTGTTTGCGCGGCGGCACGCGCGCCACGCGGCGGCGCAGAAGCAGCGTTCGGCCACGGATTACGTGCGCGCGACAACGTGCCGACGAGCGTCGCCCCTGTTGTCATCGCGGCGGGCTTAGCTCCTGCTTTACCGCTCCCATTGATCGTGCCCTCGAATTGAAGCTTGCCGTCAACCACTTTCGCACCGGTGACGACGTATTCAAATCCGGGACGGCCATCGCTCATGCGCGCTGTAATCTTGTTGCCCACCATTCTGCCGGTCAGAGCGCGCACCGGTTCAACCGCGCCGGGGATGCCGACCGCCGCTGTCGTCTGACGACGCGCGCCGCTTTTCGTTTGTCTCCGCTGCGCCGTCGCATCCTGAAGCGGGAGAAGTGTCGCAGCGAGTAACGCGAGTCCCATATAGATTTTTTTCATTTGTCGTTTCCCTCGTGATTGATTGCCAAAGAATAGTCTTCTTGAAGTAGGACAGGCATCCTTGCCTGTCGGCTGCGGATGACAGGCAAGGATGCCTGTCCTACTTTTCGCCACTTCCTAAAGACGATTGCCGCGAAGCTCCTGCACGATGTGGTCGCAGGCGCGCGCCGTAATCGCCATCATCGTGAGCGTCGGGTTTTGGTTAGCGACCGAAACGTAACACGCGCCGTCGGTGACGTAGAGGTTCTTAACGTCGTGCGCCTGATTAAATTTGTTCAGCACAAACTTTTTCGGGTCATCGCCCATCCGGGCGGTGCCGACTTCATGAATCAGAATGCCGGGCGTCGAGGTCGGGCCGTAACTCGCGCGGATATCCTTCGCGCCGGCGGCTTCGAGCATCTCGGCGGCGGTGTCGCCCATATCTTTGACCATCGCGCGCTCGTTGTCGCCGAACTCGCATTCGATGTGCGCGACCGGAATACCCCACGCATCAACCACGTCCTTGTTGATGCTGACATGATTCTCAAACTTGGCGAGCGATTCGCCGAAGCCGCCGAGACTGATGCCCCACGGATGATCCTCGCGCACCTCCTGTTTGAGCTTCTTGCCGAAGCCCGGAAGCGTCTTCGCGTGGCCGTAGAGTGATTGGCCGGAGCCGCCCTGAAATCCGTAGCCGCGAATGAACTTTTCGTGCTTCTTCGTTAGATTGACGAAGCGCGGAACATAGATGCCATTAGCGCGTCCGTCCTGTTCGAGAACCTTGGAGTTGAGCATCGGCATCGTGCCGCCCGCGCCGCCGCCGCCGACGTGATCCATCAGGTAATGTCCCAGCGCGCCGGAACTATTGGCGACGCCTTCCGCGCCGTCGAGCGAACGCGAATTGAGCATGATGCGCGTCGTCTCAATCGTCCCGGCGCACAAAACCACGACCTTGCCATGAACCTCGCGGTGCTGGCGCGTTACGGCGTCCACGTACTCCACGCCTTTCGCTTTCCCGGTCTTCTTGTCGAGGACGACATGACTGACGACGGCATTCGGCACGAGCGTCGAGCGCCCGGTGCGTTCGGCGGCTGGCAAAGTCGAGTGCGGGCTGCTGTAGTACGCGCCGACCGTGCAGCCGCGATCACAGTGTCCGCACCAGTGACAGACGGCGCGGTCGCCGGCAGTGTCCGTCTTCGGCTTCGCGGTCAGGATAGCAATGCGCCCAATGGTCAGGCGGCGGTGCGGGTCGCCCATCTTGGCGATAGCATCCCTGAGAACGACCTCGCCGCACGTCAGCGCCATCGGCGGCAGGAATTTACTGTCAGGTAGTTGCGGGAGTTTTTCGTAATTGCCGCTGATGCCGACGAAATCCTCGACCTTGTCATAATAGGGCGCGAGGTCAGCGTAAGAGAACGGCCAGTCTTCGCCGTAGCCGTCATGCGTTTTAGCCTTGAAGTCGTAATCGGAAAGACGGTACGACTGGCGGCCCCACGGGATCGAGCGCCCGCCGACGTGCCGCGAGCGAATCCAGAAGAACGGTTTGTCAGGCGGCGTTGTGTAGGGATTCTCCAAATCGTTGACGAAGAATTGGTGCCCATATTCGTTGCAGGCGTAGCATCGGCTTTGAATCGGTTGCGTCCGCTCCATCTCGCGGCGGTCGCCGAAGCCGCGCCGCTCGGTCTCGAAAGGGAACGTGTGCTCGGTGTAGTCCTTCAGCGGGTTGAGCTTGCGCCCGGCTTCGAGGATGAGGACTTCGAGTCCCGCTTCGGCGAGGTGCTTCGCGGCCCACCCGCCGGTCGCGCCCGAACCGACAATGATCGCGTCATAAATTTTCTGCGGCATGTATGCGTGTTACTCCTCTCGGAAGAGACTCAATCTCCCGACTTGATCCTAGTCGCGGCAGGACGAATTAGGTTTTTTGTTTGAAATGGGGAGCGTGCGTCGGGCGAAGCGAACCTTAATTTTCGCTCGACGGCGGACTCGATAAAGTTTTCAGCCCGTGAGCCTGCATATTAGCACCACCGTTCTTTACCCGTCCACGCTTTTTGTGCTAAAAGCACATCCCGTTCATGCACTTCTTTTCTAATCCAACTCCACAGCAGTAGTTTTAATTGATTATGAAAAAAAACCTAAACATCGCCATGATCGGCTATCAGTTCATGGGCAAGGCGCACAGCAACGCTTGGCGGCAGGTCGCGAGATTCTTCGACACGCCTTCGGAGCCGGTGATGAAAGTGATCGTCGGGCGCAACGAAGACAAAGTGAAACAGGCCGCCGCGATGTTCGGCTGGCAGGAGCACGCGACTTCGTGGGAAGAGGTCGTCGCCCGGCCCGACATTGACGTGGTGGATATCTGCACGCCCGGCGACTCGCACAAGGAAATCGCCGTCGCCGCCGCCGAAGCGAAGAAAATCGTCTTCTGCGAAAAGCCGCTCGCCAACACGCTTCAAGAATCAGAGGAAATGCTCGACGCGGTGAAAAGAAACGGCGTCATCCACATGATCTGCCACAACTACCGCCGCGCCCCCGCCGTGACGCTCGCCAAACAATTGATTGAGGAAGGGAAACTCGGCGACCTCTACCATTATCGCGGCACATACCTTCAGGACTGGATCGTGAACCCAGAGTTTCCGCGCGTCTGGCGTCTCGAAAAATCGAAGGCCGGCTCCGGCGCTTTGGGCGACATCGGCTCGCATTCGATTGACCTCGCGCGTTACCTCGTCGGCGAGATTACCGAAGCCGCCGGTTTGCTTAAGACCTTCATCAGCGAGCGCCCGCTACCGGACGGAAGCGGAAACAAGGGAAAGGTTGACGTGGACGACGCGGCGCTCTCGATGGTCAAGTTTGAAAACGGTGCCATCGGCACGATTGAAGGCTCGCGCTTTGCGACGGGTCGCAAGAATTACAACCGCTTCGAGATTAACGGAAGCAAGGGAAGCGTCGCGTTCGACCTCGAACGCATGAACGAGTTGGAACTCTACATCGAGGAAGGCCCGAACAGTGGCTTCCGCACTGTGCAGGTTACGGACGGGAAACATCCATTCGTCGCCGGCTGGTGGCCGCCCGGACACATCATCGGCTACGAGCACACGTTCACGCACACCGTCCTCGATCTACTCAAAGCCGTGGACAAAGGCGAGGTGCCGACGCCGAACTTCGAGGACGGCGTGCGGAATCAGAAAGTCCTGGACGCGATTGAGAAGGCGGCGGGGTCGAAGAGGTGGGAGACGGTCTGAAAGTGAAGGCTTTGTGTTATTTGAAACCGAGACCGGCTTAACCAAACAAGAACAGCACGCGCTTCATGGAAGCTTGTGGCAACACGGTGGAACCAGAAGCATGCTTGTTTGGAATGCCCCAATAAGAGCATCATCCATAGAAGTCGTCACTCATTGGCGGGCGGATTGTAGGTGTCAGTAAAGAGTATGTAAATGTTTGAGCCGCAAAGTCGGTTCGCATCTGTCAAAACTACTTGCTCTCAGACTTATCAATCCCTTTCCGCAAACACCGCAGTACATCCACGTTCAGCTTGGCTTCATCGGAGAGCAAATAATTTTGGAACATTTGTATCGAGTTAATGAGGTCATCTAATAAAGCAACAACTTCTTCTTTCCTAGTAATCGGCAGTTCAGCACACATCGCCAGCCACACTCCAACAAAGCCCTCAATAATGTCGCCGGCCGGATCTTCATCCAACGGAAAGAGATTACTTTCCACCATCTCCGCATCCTCCAACGTTATTTCGCGGACATACCTGATATATTCGTTCGGGTCTTTGATGCTGGAGATGTGCTTCATCTTCTGCAATCTTTCCTGATTCACGTTTCCTGATTTTTTGTTTTCCATACTTACGATATTTAGTAGATGGCGGGGACGCGAATCTCCGGCGCAGTGTCCGGCCCGCTCGCTTCGCCGAGCAGTATCTTCGCGCCTGCCTCAGCCATCCTTGTAGCTGCGGTCGAACCACGCGAGGCTCGGCGCGTTCTCATGGGTGAAAACTTGCAGCACGCCGTCGAGCGCGAGCGCGCGGCTCCCATCAATCTTTGTGATTTTGCCCTTTGCAATTATTACTCGAAACGACGTAGCCATAAGTCAGATTCGGGACGTTGTATTCGGCGGTGTCCTTCGCCTCGCCCGTCACTTTCGCGCGCCCGTCAACGCGGCTTTTGGGTTGTCCGGTGTAGTTGGTTGCCATCGTTTCTTCTCCACTTATCCGACTGCAAAATTCTTACCAGTTCCAATGCTTCCCGCAAACGAGCGATATTTGCGCCGACCCGGAGCGCGAGCGTGACAACCGCGCTCCGGGTCTCAAACGCAATTGAATCAAAACAACGGAAAGTGGAACAGGTATAGACTGTCAGGTTGGGCGATGAAGCCGAAAACCGTCACGAGCGGCCACGTCAAAACTCGCGTCTGTTTGCGCGGCAGCGACTCAATCACTTCGCACCAGCGCGTAAACCTGCGCTCGGCGCTTCCCCCGCT
>JBPCPQ010000096.1:0-4744 GCA_050999015.1 Pyrinomonadaceae bacterium
CGCGCGGCTTCAATTGTTTCGCTCAATAATGTTTCGCTTGGCGCTTCCTTTTCGTCCGCGGTCTCTTCGGACGCTTCGGGAATCCGGGCCGGGATGGTTTTGCGAAAACCGGCGGCGGTCTCCTCGATGCGTTCCGCAAGCTCACTTAAATCCTGCGACGAAGCGAAAATGACGTTGCGAAAAAGTTCGGGAGAGAGGAGGCCGCTGAAGTCTCCGGTGCGAAAACGCTCGCCGAGGGCGCGGTAATCCGTCGTTCTGAGAAAAGCGCGTCCGCCGATGATGCCGAGCGGTTTACCGCCGAGATCAATTATCTCCGCGAAGCAATGCAGACCCGCGTGGCAGCGGTAAAACGTCTTGCCGCCGGCTTCCGCCGCGCGCCTGAGGGCCTGCCCGCAGTACGGTTCGCAGAGAGTCGCGTGTGCCGGCGAAGACTGGAAGATGTGACATATCGAATTATTATTCGAGATGGCGAGCGCCGGCGGTTGGCGCTCCGCGACCAACATGATCGCGAGGCCTGAAGCGGCGGCGAGGGACTCCTGTACCTCGGCCCATCCGGGGGGCGCTTTCGTTTCGTGGGGCATATCTTCGGCGCGCTTAACGGCGGCTACGCTATCCAACATTGAAATGGTTACGGAATCGAGGCCGATGTGCGGTCGGTGGGTAAATCTACACTGTGAAGTTTTATGGCGCTGCCGCACGCGCGCCCTTTAATCACGATGGCAACTCAGAAGTTGTGAGCCACCCTGAACCGCATCTTGTCTACCAGTAATATGACTAACAACAATCTTCCTTCAGAATTTCTGGAACTGCTTTGGGAAAACTGCGCGTCAAGTCTTCCCCGTCTCTACATATTTAATGGTGCGTCTTTTTCACTGCGCGATGATGCGACCCGGATTTCTTAAGCCCGGAGCATCATTCGGTTGTACCTTCGTAATATCCGGCTGGTCGGGACTGATGCGGATGCACGCCGCGAAATGGTTCGTTTTAATCTCTGCCAGCGGTGGAACATTTTCTTTGCATGCCTCAATCGCGTAGGGACAGCGTGTATGAAACCGGCACCCGGCGGGCGGGTTGATCGGAGACGGCACGTCGCCCTGCAACACGACTCGCTGCCGCGTCGCCTCCACTCGCGGGTCGGGCACCGGCACCGCCGAAATCAAAGCTCTTGTGTAAGGCATCAGCGGATCGTCATAGACGATTTTGGCGTCGGCAATCTCGACGAGTTTGCCGAGGTACATCACCGCCACGCGGTCTGAGACGTGACGAATCGCGCGCAGATCGTGCGAGATGAATAGATATGTGAGATTCATCTCGCGCTGGAGCCGTTCCATCAAATTCATAATCTGCGCTTGAATAGAAACGTCGAGCGCGGAGATCGGCTCGTCGGCGACGATGAAATCGGGATTCGCGGCGAGCGCCCGCGCGATGCCGATGCGCTGACGTTGACCGCCGGAAAATTCGTGTGGATAGCGTTTGACGAAGCGCGGGCTAAGGCCCACGGTCTCCATCAACTCACGGACGCGCGACTCACGCTCTCGTCCGGCGGCGACGCGGAAGGTTTCAAGCGGCTCGCCGACAATCTGCCCGACAGTCATGCGCGGATTGAGCGACGCATAAGGGTCTTGAAAGATCATTTGCAGGTGCCGGCGTTGGGTGCGCATTTCTCTTTGCGAAAGATGCGCGAGGTCGCGCCCGCGAAATAAAACTTGCCCGCCCGTCGGCTCCGTCAAGCGCAGGAGCGCGCGGCCCAAAGTTGATTTGCCGCACCCCGACTCGCCGACGAGTCCGAAAGTCTCGCCCGGAAAGATGTCTACCGACACGCCGTCCACGGCTTTGACGACTCTGCGCACCGCCGACCCGCCGGTGACTTTATCCCACACCGTTCCGCCGCCGAGATTGAAGTGAACTTTCAACTCTCGTATCGCAATTAAAGGCTCCGCACCTTCGGCGGGCATCAGTGTCGGAGGCATTGTGGCGGCAGGCGTCAAGTTGGTTTCCTGCGTGTTCATCGCGTCACCTCCCCTGGCGCGGCGGAAGTCGCGTCAAAAGTATCGGGATCGGCGACGACGGCGGCGGGCGCATGTCCGTCGCGCTCGCGGCAAGACTTGTCGTAAACCTCTTCCGCGAAGTGGCAGAGCGAGTGGTGATCGGGGGTGAGCGCGACGAACGGCGGAAATTCGCGGTGGCAGATTTCTTCCGCCCGCTCGCAACGCGCGGCGAACGGACACCCTGGCGGAAGGTGCGCCACGTCGGGCGGGAGTCCCGGAATCTGGTAAAGCGCGCCCTGCTCCGAAGTCGGGTCGGGCACTGATCGAAGCAAGCCTTTCGTGTACGGATTGCCGGGGCACGCGAACAACTCCCCTGTCCTCGCCTGCTCGAAAACCTTTCCGGCGTACATCACAATAATGTGATCGGTCATCCCGGCGACGACGCCGAGGTCGTGCGTAATTAGAATCACGCTTGTGCCTGTATCCTGCTTTAACTTCTTGATGAGTTCGAGAATCTGCGCCTGAATCGTCACGTCGAGCGCGGTCGTCGGCTCGTCGGCAATCAACAACTCCGGCTCACACGCTAAAGCCATCGCGATCATCACGCGCTGCCGCATCCCACCGGAAAACTCATGGGGGTAACTGCCAACGCGCGCCGCCGCGTCGGGGATGCCGACCATCTCAAGCATCTTGATGGCGTGCGCGTAAGCCTGATCCTTCGTGTGGCCGAGGTGCAGACGGGTAATCTCCATTAACTGCTTCGAGATTCGCATGAACGGATTCAGCGATGTCATCGGGTCTTGAAAGATCATGCTGATTCGCTTGCCGCGAATCCGCCGCACCTCGTCCGGCGAAAGACTGAGAATGTCCTGCCCGTTGAAGATAATCTCGCCGGAAGCGATTCTTCCCGGCGGCTGCGGGATGAGCCGCAAAATGGAAAGATTCGTCACTGACTTGCCGGAGCCTGATTCGCCGACGATGCCGAGCGTCTCGCCGCGCTTGAGATCGAACGTGATGCCGTCAACCGCTTTCACGGTGCCGTCCTCGGTTTCAAAATACGTCCGCAGGTCTCGGACAGAAAGAAGATTGCCGTTCTGGCTACTCATATGTTTTTACGTGATGGGTGATGAGTGATAGTAGGTGATAGGAAAGAAAAGGATTGGTCTTATTACCTATTACCCATCACTTATTACCGTCTTCAAAACTTTCTCATCTGCGGGTCGAGGGCGTCGCGCAGGCCGTCGCCGAGGAAGTTGAGTGAGAAGAGTGTCAGCGCCATCGTTACGCCGGGGAAGATTAGTTGCCACGGGAAGATAGCGATGTTCTGGATGCCTTCCGCCGCGAGGCTTCCCCACGAAGCGAGCGGCGCTTGCACGCCGAGGCCGAGAAACGACAGGAACGATTCCTGAAGCATCACCGACGGGATGGTAAGCGTTGCGTAGACGATCACGGGGCCGAGCGTGTTCGGCACGACATGACGAAAGATTATCTTTGGTGTCGAAACTCCGGTCGCCCGCGCGGCCAAAACAAATTCCTGATTCTTCAGCGAAATTACTTGCCCGCGCACGATGCGCGCCATCGTCAGCCACGACACCGCACCGAGCGCGATGAATAGCAGAAACAATTGGCCGAGCGCTGACTGTCCGCCGAACATCGCCAGCAGCACGATCACAATCATCATGTACGGAATCGCATAGAGCACGTCAACAATTCTCATCATCACGTCGTCCACCTTGCCGCCGAGATATCCGGCGGTCGCGCCGTATGTGATGCCGATGATGAGGGAAACGAACGTCGAGATGATGCCGACCATCAGCGAGATGCGCCCGCCGAGAAGAACACGCGCGAGAATGTCGCGCCCGCTGTTGTCGGTGCCCATCGGATGCGCCCATGAGAACGAGCCGTCAGGCGCGGTAAACGGCGCGAACGACTTGATGAGCGCGGAGTCGCGCGGAATGTAGTCGTAGGTGTAGCCCGTCGTGTTGCGAATAATCGGCGGCCCGATTAAAGAGGCGAGAATGATGATTCCGACGACCACCATCCCGACGACCGCCAATTTGTTTTTCAGCAATCGCTGCCACGCATCTTTCCACAACGAAGTCCCGACAACGACTTCGCCGCCCGTCTCCGCCGTTCGCACGTCGCCCTCGCCGACGGCGAACTCAGGTGAGGTGTGGATCGTGTCGCCGGAGCGCGCACGCACAGGCGGCGCGGGCGTGGTGCCGAGCGGCGTCAGCGCGGAGTCGGCAGTTCGTTCGGCTAATCCCGTCGTCCGCTCGGCGTCTGTCTGTGGTGCTTTCAATTCTTCCTTCATTTTTTTAGTACCTGATGCGCGGATCAATGTAGGCGTAAGCGATGTCCACGAGAAGGTTAAAAAGCAGAATCAGGATCGAGATAAAAGCGACGATGCCGATAATGAGCGGCTCGTCGCGGTTGAGGTTGGCGTTGATGAAATAGTTGCCGAGTCCGGGCAGCGCGAAGATGCGTTCGACGACGACCGTGCCGGTAACGAGGAAGGCGAGCGCCGGCCCGGTGAACGAAACGACCGGCAGCAACCCGCCCCGGAGCGCGTGACGAATCACAACATCGCGCTCCTTCAGTCCTTTCGCGCGCGCGGTGCGAATATAATCCGAGCGCAAAACTTCGAGCATCCCCGAACGAGTCAGGCGCGCGATGTAGGCCATGTAAATCGCCGAGAGCGTCACGACCGGGAGCACCAGATTCCAACTCGGAAAGCCGCCCCATCTGGCGGGCGG
>JBPCPQ010000149.1:0-7319 GCA_050999015.1 Pyrinomonadaceae bacterium
ACGAAGTTCACGGGCGCATCGGGATGGACAAGGCTTACGAAGTTTCGTGCAACCAATACTTCGCGCAACTCGCTGTGAAGCTTGGCCCCGAAAGAATGGGGGATGCCGCGAAGCAACTCGGCATCGGGACTTACGATACGCCCGCCGGCGCGCTGCGCGGGCGGCGGCAGACGGAAATCCTGAATGTCAGCAGTTCGGGCGTCGCACGTGCCCTCGCCCCGCGCGAATCAACGATGGTCATCGCGCCGAAGATGCGCGACTTCGATCTCGCCCTCGAAGGTTACGGGCAGGGCTACGCCGGGCAGATGACGCCGCTGCAAATGGCTCTCGCCGCTTCGGCCATCGCCAACCTCGAAGGCAAAGTGATGAAGCCGAAGATTGAATACAATCTTCCGAGCGCCGTCTTCGCGCAGGTCATCACGCCGCAACAAGCCGCCGAGATGCGGCGCATCATGGGGCTGGTGACGGGCGGCGCTTCGGGCACGGCGCGCGGCGTCTTCGCCGAAGTCAACGCGCTCGGCCTTCCGACCGGCGGCAAGACCGGCACGGCGCAGAAGGACGTGCCGCTTTACGACCCGAAGACCGGCGAGCCGAAGACGGTGAAGAAGCAGGAGAAAGACCGGCGCGGCAATGTCATACGTGAGTACGAACAGCTTGTATTAAATCCAGAGCCGAGGGTTGACAGTTGGTTCCTGTGCATCGCGCCGCTCGAACGCCCGCAGATTGCGATGGCGGTGATCGTCGAGGGCGGCGGCTACGGCTCGCGCGTCGCCGCGCCGATTGCGAAACAACTGGTGCTCAAGGCGCGCGAACTGGGATTGCTCGGCTTACCCGCCGCGTCCCCGCCCGCCGCCTCGCCACAACCTCAACCGTCGCGCCCCACGAACCGCCGCGCGCGACAACAGCCGGTGCAGACGGCGCAGAGATGACGAGCAAGATGTCAGAGGTTAGATGTCAGATGTCAGTTACCGAACTTATGCTCAGGTTTCTAACTTCTGTATTAGAACTGAGATCCAGCATCTGACACCTGACATCTATTTCTTATGAAAAATCGCGCATCATCACACCTTCTAGCAATACTGGTTATCGCCGGTTTTCAAATCGCCGGTTACGTGGCGGTCTATAAAGCGGCGCTGCTGCGCGGGTACGAGCCGCCGCTCGTCGGCGCTGTGCGCGATTTGTTGATGTACATTCCGCTGATCGTGCTGCTCTTCTGGCTGTCGCGCCGAATGAAATATGCCGGGAGTTGGGTTCTCTTTACAGTGGCGATCCTTCTCTTCTCCGTCGGGCTGTTGGTGCAGTACAGGCTTTACAGCGACCCCGAATACAACTCGCGGAGCAAAGCCGAGGCGCGCGCCGAGAAGATGCAGGTGCAGCGGCTGCGTTACATCAATCAGTATTACGAACCCGAAAAGAAAAAGCTGATCGGGCTTCCGGCGACCGCGCCGGGAAGCGACGCGACTCCGCTCGCTGAGAATCTTCGGCAGAGTGATTTTTCCGTCGGTCGCGCACTAACTTCGAGCTATACGTGGGTTCCGCTTTTTTCTTTCGCCGCGTTCGCCGTCGCTTTCTGGTTCTGCACTCAGGACAGATTTCTGCTCTGGATTCAGCGCAACAGTTTTGTCATCGTGCTGATTACTCTCGTGCCCCTCGCCATCGCGGTCGCTAATTCGAGCGCCGGCAAAGCTCTCGGCAGGATGACCCCATGGGAGCCTTCAAAGATTCCTTTCCTCCTCGGATTCGCCGGCATCCTAACGGCGCACTACCGCGAACTGGCGAGAACATACTGGGGCGTCCCGCGTGCGCGCGACGTGCTGCCGCTCATCATCATGGCGATCATCCCGTTCATTCCGTTCTTCGCGCTGAAAGATTTTGGACAGATGCTTGTCTTCAGCGGCGCTTATGCGACTCTCTACCTCGTGGCGGTGAGGCGTTGGCCGCAGTTGCTTCTGTTCGTCGGCTCCGTGGCGCTCGTGTTCGCCATTCTCGTCGTTGGCGCGTTGCCGCGCGACGTGCAAGAGAAAGTGCCGCTGTTGCCGACGCTCGCACAGCCCGTGCAGGCGATGCTGCCCGACCGCATTCAGCAGCGTTTTCATCTCTGGCTCGATGGGTTCGATCCACCCGCGCCCGATGTGTCGTGGTGGAAGAAGGATTACGATGACGCGCTCGCACGCGACGCGCGGATGAAGCAACTCGCGGAAGAAAGTCCGGCGATGGGGCGCACCGTGAATGTTGACGTGTGGTTCGACCGCATCGCGTTTCAGCCGGCGCAGGCGACGTTCGGCATTTCGGCGGGCGGCGTGACGGGTCGCGGACTCGGCCTCGGTTTCGCGGAAGTAATCCCGGTCGCCGATTCCGATTACATCTACGCGGCCATCGGCGAGGAACTCGGACTCGTCGGCGGCGCGGTCGTTATCCTCGCGCTGATCGTTTTCGTCAACGCCGGGGTTCGCACGGCGCTTGAATCGCGTGATATGTTTACGAAGCTGTGCTCGGCTGGCGTCGCGGCCTTCATCGGCTTGCAGGCGCTCGTCAATATCGGCGGCACGACGCGGGCACTGCCGATGACGGGAATCACACTTCCCTTTGTCAGTCACGGCGGTTTCAGTTTGATTACGAGTTTCTGCATGCTCGGCATGTTGATGGCTTTCTCACATCGCAATGCGCGCGACGCGGCGTCCGCCCCGACGACGGCGACTCCCGCACGCGCCGAACGCACCTACGACGACATTCCCATCCCGGAGGCGGTTCAATGAAGGAACATTCAACGGATGTAAGAATCGAGGTGGCTTCTGTTACGGATCGCGGCCTGAGTGAGAAGAGGCCGCTCAACGAGGACTCGATGCTGGCGGACGCTGAGCGGCACATCTTCGCCGTCGCCGACGGGGTCGGGGGGGCAGAGGCCGGCGAGGTCGCGTCGCAGACGGCGATTGAAGTTCTCGAAGAAGCCTTCCGCCACCACCGCGAGGGCGATGATATTGAAGACCTGATGGAGATTGCGATTCAGCGCGCCAACAGTTCCATTCATCAAATGTCGCGTGAGCACACGAAACTCGCGATGATGGCGACCACTCTCGTCGCCCTGCATCTTGACGGACGCCGTGCCACCATCGGACACGTCGGCGACTCGCGGCTTTATCGTTTCTCGCCGGAAGGCGAGCTTCACCGCGAGACCGACGATCATTCAATTGTCGAAGAAGAAGTGCGCGCCGGCAGGATGACGCTTGAGCAGGCGGCGCATCATCCGAGCCGCAACGTCATCAGCCGTGCCCTCGGCGCTGAACCTTCAGTCGAGGTTGACATGAAGACGATTGAGATCGAAGAGGGCACGATTTTCCTACTCTGCTCGGACGGTATTACTCGTCACATCACCGACGACGAACTGCGTTCAATCGTCCATTCTAAATATGATCTTGAAGAAGCGTGCGCGGAGATGAAACGGTGCTGCTTCGAGCGCGGAGCTGAAGACAATTTGACGGCGGTCGTCGTTCGGCTCGGCGAGCGTGAGACGTATGTTCCTCTCGGCGGTGATGGAGATTGGGACGAGGAAACGACGCTTATCTCCAAGCGCCCCGATGCTTTTCCGCCTCAGCATGTGACGCAAAGTTTCGACGGCTCACCGAAATTTACGCCGACGGCAACGCCATCTTTCGGCGAAACTCTTGTTAGCTCTTCGGCGATTACTCCCGCCGAGCAATCGCCACGACTGACGATCCCGGCGGAGCCGCCGGTAACGCCGCTTACAGAGACCATGCCGCGCGCGTCTCGCTCCCCTGCTCGCGGCGCGCTCAAAGCAGTCGCCTTGCTGTTGCTGTTACTCGCGGCGTCGGGCGCGGCTTTTTACGGCGGCACGCTTTATCAAACGCGGGAAGAAGAGCGCAAGCAGCGCGCTGTCGCCGCCGCAGTTGTGCCGGATGTCGAGCCGCCCCCCTTACCTGAGAGTTCCGCTGAAAGATTTGCGAAGCTGTGCCGCGAAGTTGATCGCGCGCCGGATGAAGTAGCAACGCGGATGTTTAGTGAATTAGGCGGCGAGCCTTTATCAACAAAGGACGCGGAGTTTCTTTACCTCTACGGTCGCGCCCTGCTACTTTCCGGTAAAGATCAGGAAGCGGTTCAGGCATTTAACGCCGCGCTCGTGAAGCTTGATGAGAACGCCCCCCCCGAAGCAAGCCAACTTCGCCTCGACACTAAGATGGCAGCCGCCGCCGCCCTTCTGCGCCTGAACAATACCCGTGAGGCGCTTGCCGTAGCCCAGACGATCAACGCCCCTCCGGTAACAAATCCGTCAATCGAGCCGTCTCCCGTGCTGTCGCCGACTGAGGTCTTAATTCCCTAACCTGTGTGCCTCTCTTTAGCGGCAAACGAAAGTTCTTTCTCGCGGTCATACAAGGATGAGTGAACTCAAGCTTCAGCAGTGCCGGCTCGACGGGCGTTACGACATCATCGAATGTCTCGGACGCGGCAGCTATTCTGAAGTTTACATTGCGCGTGACATGGCGGCCTCTCATGGCACGGCGGAAACCATCGTCATTAAAGCGCTCAATTCTTCCCTGCAAGGCATCCCCGACCCCGAGCTTGAACGGACGCTGCTCGAAAACTTTCGCAACGAAGCCCTCGCCCTCGACCGCGTGCATCACCCTCACATCATCAGCCGTCTCGGGCATGGAACGGCGATTGATCTACAGGGACGAACATTTCATTACTTGGTCTTTGAATACCTTCCCGGCGGCGATCTTCAGGCGCTGTGTCGCCAACACCCTCTGACGCTCGAACGCGCGCTCTTCTACATCGAGCAAGTATGCGCCGGTCTTGAATACGCGCATCAACATGGGGTGATCCATCGAGACATCAAGCCCCACAACCTTCTGCTCACCGCCGACCGCGAGATTGTCAAAATCGCAGACTTCGGAGTCGCCAAGATTGAAGCGACCGAAGGGACGATCACTCGCGTCGGCACCGACGTTTACGCCGCGCCTGAGCACCACCCGCTCGCCCAGACCGGGCCGCTTGATACGGCGCGTCTCTCCGTGCGGATCAAACAACTGACTCCGGCGGCGGACGTCTACTCGCTGGCGAAGACTTTCTACATGCTGCTCGCGGGCGAAGCTCCGCGTCGTTTTTCGCAAAGACGAATCACCGAACTGCCCGGTTCAATCGCCGGCGAAGAATGGTCAAGGTTTGTGCTCCGCGTTTTGCAGCGCGCGACCGAGACCGATTCGCAGGCGCGCTATCAAACTGTGCGCGAATTTTGGGAGGAGTTGAAGGACGCGACGATGCCTGCCACGCGCACGCTGCAACCGGGTGGCAGCGAAGGTGTTTTAAACTCTATCACCGAGACGGAGAGCAGCACGCTGACCGTGCAACACTCTGCGCCTCCCCCGATTGCTCCGCCCCCGCTCTTCGAGTCTCATCACGATTCATCTCATGCGGCGCGTTCCGTCGCGGCGCCGCCGCCTCCGCGCCCGCGTATTGTGGTTCCCATCGCGCACAGTTCACGAGTCGAGCAGGAGGTTATCAGGAGCACTACAGTCGAAAACCCAAAAGCAATGTCCCGCTCCGCGCTTCGCACCGACGAGGCTCTGCCCGAGCGTCGGCGCGCACGGCTTTCACCGCGCGCGCGGAGTTGGCTCGTCGGGCTTTTATTGATTTTCTCGTTCGCCGGCATCCTTTACGCGCTTCTCCATTACGCGAGAGGTTATCGCTCGGACACTTCGGCGGCGCGCGCGACAACGAACCCGGCGGCGGCAATCGGACGTGAGTTTCTGACAACAACCGATGTAAACTTACGACAGGGGCCGAGCCGCACGACGAGTAAAGTCGGCATGGCGAATGGAGGTTCGCGTGTGCGCGTCCTGCGCGTCAGCGGCGGTTGGTATGAAGTCATGGTTTTGGAGTACGCGGGGCAGAAGGAAGAACCGAACGCTTCCGATCAGGGCTGGCTCAACAACGGATACTTGAGGACGAACTAAATTACTACCGACGGGAGAGCGAGGTAAACGTGGGGTTACTCGATTCCATTCGCAGGTGGATTGACGGCGAGGGCGGCAACGACCCGCTCGCCGCCGTGGACGAACAATCGCGGCCGCGTCGTATCTGGGAGGAGTTTCTGGTGAAGGTGGCGCGTGAAATCGAGACCGTGATGCAGCGCGAGATGTTCACCCCGCCGGGCGGCCCGACCTACATTCCACCGGAATATATCGTTTACCTGAGCAATGAAGACGACAAAGACTGGCAGGGCGATAAGCGCCGGGGACTCGAGCAAGGTCTGTACTACGTTCTTTCCGAGCGCGCGCGCGAATTGAGCGGCGCGACGAAACTTGCCACGAAATCTTTCGCCGTCGAGTTGCGTGTGGACGGCACGTTGAATAAAGGAGAGTTTCGTGTGCAGCCGGTGTGGGATTCGTCTGAACCGGGACACACACTCGTCACGTCGCGGACGACGGAATCCGAGGCTCTCGATTCCGACGACACGCCGCCAATTGAGGAGTCTGCAGAAAGCGATGTCACCCGCGTGCGGGCGCGCGCAATCGAGCTTTTTTCCGTCGAGATATGGAAGGGCGGCGTGAGGCAAACAGTCGTGCCGGTCATGAAGCCCGAAATCACCATCGGACGCGGCTCGAAATCGGTGACCGTTGATTTCCCGATCAAGGGTGATCCCGAAGTGAGCCGTCTCCACGCCACGCTTGCGCGCGACCCCGATGGACGCTTCTGGCTCACCGCGAAAGGCAGAAATCCGACGTTCGTCGGCGGGCGTGAAGCGCCACGCGAAGAACGCATCGCCATCGCGCCCGACGACAAAATCGAACTCGGCAGCTTCACTCTACGCATCCAGCCTCGGTAAGCGGAGGGCAGTAGGCAGAAAGCAGTAGGCAGTAGGCAGCGAGGTGTTGAAGGAAACAGAGTTACTTAAATTTCAGATTTCCAAATTTGAAATCTCGGATTTGAAATCCCTAAACTGACTACTGACCACTGACCACTGTTACCGCCTTCTGTATTTCGTCATGCGCAGGCGCGTCTCATCATCAGCTTGCTCGAACTCGACTTCATCCATCGGCCTGCGAATTAGCTTCAAGCTCCAAGTGCGTCTGTTTGTGATGGCGGCGTTAAGCGTCACTGACATCTGAACTCCCGTGCCGCTTTCCGGTTATTTGGAGTCTCGGTCGGCGTCATGGAGGGGGGCGTGTGGAGAGTCAGGGGGAAAAGAATCAACGCAGTTTTTGCCGCGATGCTTGGCGGCATAAAGGGCTTGGTCGGCGGCGTGAATGATACTCGCGGAAGTATCGTGCGACGGACTGAAGGCCGAAATGCCGATGCTCACC
>JBPCPQ010000226.1:0-4978 GCA_050999015.1 Pyrinomonadaceae bacterium
CGCGGCTGCTCCGGGGTGCGGTTTCAACGAACGCGGCCTCTAACACTTCGAGCGCAAAATCAATTTGGTCTCTTCTGATGACTAAGGGCGGTTGGATTCGCACGACGTTTCCGTAAGCGCCTCCCACGCCGACGAGCACTCCCTTCTTCAAACAAAAACTTCTGACGGCTTCCGCCTGCGCCGGCGCGGGTGTCAATTCTTCGTCGCCGACTAGTTCGATGCCGATCATTAGTCCCAAGCCTCTCACTTCGCCGACGGCATGGAATCTCTCTTTAAGCGAATCGAGCTTCGTCAGAATATATTCGCCGTCCTCGCGCGCCTTCGCGGGGAGATTTTCGCGGAGCATGTACTCAATGTTCGCCAGCGCCGCCGCGCAACACACGGGGTTGCCGCCGAAGGTCGAGAGGTGGTCGCCCGGTCGGAAGGCGGCGGCGATTTCGTCGCGCGTCGTGAACGCGCCGAGCGGGAAACCGTCGGCAATGCCCTTCGCGGTAACGAGTATGTCAGGCTCGACGCCGTAATGCTCGATGGCGAACATCTTCCCCGTGCGCCCGAAGCCGGATTGAACCTCGTCGGCGATGAAAAGGATGCCGTGTTCGTCTAAAATCTTTTTCACCTCTTTGAAGTAGTTTCGCGGGGGGACGATGATGCCGCCCTCGCCGAGCACCGGTTCAGCGATAAAGGCCGCCACGTCGCCCGAGGTCGAGAACCGCAAGATGTCATCAAGAGAGCGGGCGCACTCTTCGCCAAACTCCTCGACGCTTGAAGCGTGGCGCGCGCGGAAACTGTAAGGAGTCGGCGCGAAGGAGACGCCCGGCGCGTAGGGCCCGCCCCGGCGCTTACGCGCGGCGTTGCCGGTGATGCTCAGCGCGCCCCACGTGCGACCGTGAAAACTCGTTTCGAGCGCCACGAACTCACCGCGCCCCGTGTAGAGCTTCGCCAACTTCATCGCGCCCTCAATGGCCTCCGCGCCGCTGTTGGCGAAAAAAACTTTTCTTGAGCCGACCGGGCATAATCCCGGCGAGACGTTCGGCGAAATTCGCCACCGGCTCGACGTGATAAATATACGAGCAACAGTGAATCAACTTGTCCATCTGCTCCTTCGCCGCCGCGATCACTTCCGGGTTGCAATGCCCGGCGTTGACGACCGAGATTCCGGCGAAACAGTCAACGTAATCGCGTCCTTCGCTATCCGTGACAATCGCGCCGCGCGCCCGCGCGATGACAATCGGCTGGACTTTGGTGAAGCCGGTGATAACGTACTCACGGTATTTATCCATTGTGTCGCTCATAAATTGTTCCTTGATGCTTTTAGAAAGTGGGCGGTGTGTTAATCCACAAAAGTTGAGTCTCTGTTTTTCCGGGGTTCACCCAGCGGTGCGATTGCGTGCTCGGGAAGTAAATGCTGTCGCCCGGACGCAGCATGTAATGCTCGACTTCATCAAGCCAGATTTCAAATCTGCCCTGAATAACGTAGATAAATTCCTCACCCTCGTGATCGTATGCGCCACCGCTCGACGCTCCCGGAGCGACCCGCCAGAATTGCGTCTCCATCATCGTCCGCCCGAGGGTGAGAAGCTCGATGCGCGTGCCCGGCTGGGTTTCCAAAACTTTCCGCTCTGCCGGACGAACCAGCTTCGACGCCTTCTCCGAATCGTCGAAGAAAGATAAGAAATTAGTATTGTAGAGCTTCGCCAATTTCTGAAGCGTGGCAATCGAAGCGTTGGTTTGTGAGCGTTCGAGTGAACTCAGAAATCCGACGGAAAGTCCCGCCCGCGTCGCCACGTCTTTGAGCGTCATTCCCTGTTGCGTGCGCAAATCGCGCAACGTCGGCCCGATGGCTTTAGCGGACGAAGAAGCGGACGAAGGTGAAGACGATGGCGACCTCGTTGTAACGTCCGGTCTTGATGAATTTCCCTGCGAAAGCACGTGCAGCACGCCGCTGGCGTTGAGATGCTTCGCCGACTTGAGAAACTTAACCTTCTTCAGACGCTTAATATCATCCGGCGTGAACAGCCTGTACCTGCCGTCGCTTCGCTGCGGCGTGACCAATCCGATTTTCTCCCACACCCGCAACGTCGAAGGGCTAACGTCCAGAATCCGTGCGACCTCGGAGATGTTGAAATATGCGGTCTTGCTCGACCTTTTACCTGAATGCTTCATTCTTCGTCCAACCGTCGGTTGTGATGTTCGCCAAAGTTAAATTCATCCACCTTAATCCGAAGACGAACCGTTGCGGTTGGGTACTTAATGTTGGCGAAGTAGGTCGAGCCGGGAAGCTCGACCTACTTCGCTGTGTCAAAATTAAAACTCGTAGCGGAAGCCGAACTGCATCACGCGGCGCTCGCCCTGAATGCCGGAGAAGTTGGTCCAGTTTGGCGGCGGCGTGGCGTTCTGCGGATCAACTACCAACCCGTAACCGTCGCGCCCGCCCTGCAACACGCCCATGCGCTGCGTGTTCGTCACGTTGAATGCCTCGAAGCGAAGTTGCAGCGAATGGTTCTCGCTCCACGGCATCGAAAACGATTTACCCAAGCCCATGTCGAGCGCGACGTAGCCGGGGAGTCGGAAGACGTTGCGGTCTCCCGTTTCACCGGGCTTCGCGTTGCGGAAAGATTGATAGGCATATTCCGGGTCGCAACCGAACAGTTTGGGCGCATCAATGCCGCCGCGATCCGGACAGGACTCAAGCGGCCTGACGCGCGCGCCGTTCGATTGCACCTGCCAGTTCGTCGCCCACTGCGCGGCATCGAATGGAGCGGAGACGGGTAAGCCGGAGTTCCAGCGGAAGATGCCGGTGAGTTGCCAGCCGCCGATGAGCGCGTCAACCGCACGGTTGCCGTCACTCAGAAACGTCCGCCCGCGCCCGATGGGAATTTGCCATACCGAATTTAAGTTGATGATATGGCGCACGTCGAAGTCGGAGATTGAGTAGTTGTCGCTCTGCCGGAGCGGGTTGAGGATGTAGGCCGAGCCGTAAACGCCGGAGGTCTGCAAACCCAAAGCGTCGTCCATTGACTTCGAGAGTGTGTAATTGAAATCCATCGTGAACTGTTGCCCGAGTCGTTGACGAATCGAGAGCGTTGACGAGCGCCTTTTTGAAGCCCGAAGCTTCCGCCTCGACGCGGTATTCGCCGGGCGGGATCAACTCGAAGGCGTAGACGCCGCTGTCGCTCGTCTTCTGCGTGCGCGCGGCGTTCGTCTCAATGCTGGTGAGCGTGACGGTGGCGCCCGCGATGGCACTGCCCTGCGGGTCTTGAATTGTGCCGCGCACGGAAGAAGTGCCGGTCTGTGCGAGGACGCTGCCGGAGATGAACAGGGGAAGGAGAAGTACACACCAGAAGGAAAATGTGTGGCTTCGCAGAAGGTAATGTTTTTGCATAGAGTCCTCCAAAATTCGTCTGTCAAACTTGTCGGATGGGGATCGAAGACCAATCTCTTAGCGGATCGGTCTTGCGTGACGTGGGACGGCAGTGCCGGCGAATCTCGCAGAAGCAGTTCGCTGAACGAGTGAGCTTTTCCGTTAATCGTCAACCGCTTTCGCCGGCTCGGAACTTCAGAATCTAAATTTTCACTTCGCCAGACGGTTGTACTTCTTCATCACTTCTTTCAGACGGTCGTGTGGGATGGCGTACACAATGCTCCCGTTGATCCCCGTCATCGTCTCGGCGGCGATCATCGCGTTAATAATCGCTTCTTCAGTCGCCTGCACGGTCGCCGCAAAGAGGGGATTAATCCGGTCGTTGGGAAGCATCTGTAAACTTACTAACCCGGAATTTTTCCCCGCGCCGGGGTTGGCCGTGGAGAAAGCCACAAAGATGTCGCCCGACGAATTGCCGCCGATACCGCCGTTCCTCGCAATGCCGAGCGCCGCCCGTTTCACCACGCGCTTGAGTTGGTGTGGCAACAAGGGCGCATCCGTCGCAATGACGACGATGATCGAGCCGGTGTCGGCAGGAGCGCCCTCCTTCGGCATCAGGTCGGTAATCTCTCCCCCGACGGGGACGCCCGCGATTGTCAGCCCACTGCGCCTGCCATAGTTCGCTTGCACGAGCACGCCGACCGTATATCCACCGGCATTCGCATCCAACTTTCTTGAGGCCGTGCCGGTTCCGCCCTTGAATTGATGAACGACCATCCCTGTGCCGCCGCCCGTGTTACCTTCGGCGATTGCGCCCGGCTTCGCTCCGTCCAACGCTTGGAAGACGTGTTCCGCTCGGACATGAAAGCCGTTGATGTCGTTCAGGTATCCGTCCCACGTTTCGGCGACGACGGGCAGCGACCACGGCTGAAACGTCTTTCCCTGTTTTCGCATCTGCCAACTGATGACGGCGTCGCGCACGGTGCCGACGCTGTGCGTGTTCGTAATCATCACCGGCCCTTCCAACAGTCCCGACTCCTCGATCCACGTCGTGCCCGTCATCTCGCCGTTGCCGTTGAGGGTGAACCACGCGGCGAACACTTGATCGAATGAGTTTTTACCCCTCGGCAAAACTGCGGTGACGCCCGTCCTGACAGGCCCGCGACCGACCACCAGCTTTCCGTCGCCGGAGATGAGCGTCGTCAGACCGACCTCGACGCCCGGAACATCCGTGATCGCGTTGAAGGCGGCGGGCGTTCCCTCGAAAGGAATTCCGAGGTCGCGCGCGCGCGGCTTAAGCTGGGACATGGCAACTCCTGAAAGCGCGAGCAGAGCCAGAAGCAAAGAAAGAATTTTCTTCATCTCGTTTAAGCAGTCTCAATTGCCGTGACGTGGGTGAGCATCATCTTCAAATCAGAACTTCCGCGACCACTCCTTCGGCCAAAGCTCAACGACGACTTTCTTGTCGGTGTAGAACTCGACGGCGTCGTGCCCCTGACCGTGCAGGACGCCGAGGAAACTGTCCTTCCACCCGCTGAAAGGGAAGTAGGCCATCGGCGCGGCGACGCCGATGTTGCCGGCGGGCGCTTCGTAGCGAAACTTGCGAGCCGCCGCGCC
>JBPCPQ010000189.1:0-4196 GCA_050999015.1 Pyrinomonadaceae bacterium
GACTCGCGCGTAATCATTGAACCCTGCACATTACAAATCGCAAGAATTTTCGCGCCGCGCTCCTTCGCTTCACGCAGCGCGGCAATGGTGTCGGCGGTTTCGCCAGATTGTGTGATGACGAGAAGAAGCGTCCGCGCATCAATCACCGGGTTGCGATAACGGAACTCCGAAGCGTAGTCAACTTCCACAGGGACGCGCGCCAGTTGCTCGATCATGTACTTGCCGGCGAGTCCGGCGTGCCAAGACGTTCCGCAGGCAGCGATCATCACGCGGTCGAAAGCTTTGAACTCCTGCGGCGTGATGTTCATCTCATCAAGGTAGACGCGGCCCGTGTCGAGCGAGATGCGCCCCTGCACGGTGTCCCGGATGGCGCGCGGCTGCTCGTAGATTTCCTTCAGCATGAAATGCTTGAAGCCGCCCTTCTCCGCCATGATCGGGTCCCAAGTGATGCGCTGCTGGTGCGGCTGGACGATGTTGCCCTCGAAATCCGTGACGCGCACCGAGTCTTTCGTCAAGACGGCGATTTCGCCGTCGCCGAGGAAGAAGATGTCGCGTGTGTGCTGCAAAATCGGCGGCACGTCGGATGCGACGAAGTACTCGCCGTCGCCGAGGCCGATCACGACCGGCGGCCCCTGCCGGACGGCGATGATCGTATCGGGTTCGTCCGTCGAGAGAATTGAGAGCGCATAGATGCCGCGCAAGTCGAGCATCGCGCGGCGCACCGCTTTCTCCAGCGAGTCTTCCTCTTTCAGGTATTCTTCGATGAGGTGCGCGATAATCTCGGTGTCGGTTTCGGTGACGAAAATATGATCTTTCGTCCGCAACTGATCTTTGAGCTTGACGTAGTTCTCGATAATGCCGTTATGCACGACGACGACGCGACCCGTGCAGTCGCGGTGCGGGTGCGCGTTCTCTTCGGTCGGTCGCCCGTGCGTCGCCCAGCGCGTGTGGCCGATGCCGTAAGTGCCGTCGAGCGGCTTGAGACGAATCGCCTCTTCGAGATTACGCAGCTTGCCTTCGGCGCGACGGATTCTTAATTCATGATCCTCGTCAACGACGGCGATCCCGGCGGAGTCATAACCGCGGTATTCGAGCTTGCGCAATCCGTCGAGCAACACGGGCACGACTTGCTTGTTGCCAACATAACCAACAATGCCACACATAAGAAATTCCTTTTGTTCCTGAAGTTTGAAATGGGGACGTCGTTTTAGACCCGACGCGCAGGCGACAGCGTTAAAGATGTTCAAGCGCGCGGAGATTCCAATTTTCCGTCAGGGAGAAGTTAAGGTGTGAAAGCCGAAAGTCAAAACAAGATGTAAATACAACGGCGCAGGCCAAAACCGTCTTAACCTTTGCGCCGGAGTTGGTTGTGCTGACAAACGACTCCACGAAAGTGTTGTCGTTTACGCGACACTCGTCGCTTCCGCCGTGTCTTCCTGCTCCGCCGCGTTCGTCGCCGGCGCCTTAACGGAAGGTTCCTGGGAGACTTCCCCGACGAGTCTTTTCTTCACCTTCGCCGGTACTCCGGCGACAAGAGTATCGGGGGGCACGTCACGAGTGACGACCGACCCGGCCCCCGTCACAGAGCGCGCCCCGACATTGACCGGTGCGACAAGCATCGTACCGGAGCCGATCTTCACATCGTTCTCAATCACCGTCGGGTGTTTGCTGACGCCGTCGTAGTTGCAGGTGACAGTCCCGGCACCGATGTTAGTCCGGTCGCCGATGGTCGTGTCGCCGAGATAACTGAGGTGCATCGCTTTCGATTTACGACCGAGACGCGACTTCTTCACCTCGACGAAGTTGCCGACGATGGAACCTTCATCCATCTGCGCGTTCATCCGCAGGTGAGCGAACGGGCCGACCGCGCAGTTGTCCGCAATTTCCGAGTCAACGATGACGCAGTGGTCTTTGACCTCGACGCCGTTGCCGATGCGCGAGCTTGTAATGCGCGTGCCGGGGCGGATCGTGCAGCCTTCGCCGATGACGGTGCGACCCTCGATGTGTGTGCCGGGGTGAATCACAGTGTCGCGCCCGATCTGCGCTTCGGAACTGACGTAAGTGCTATGCGGGTCAATGAACGTCACGCCGCCGTCGAGCATCAGTCGCCGCAGCGTGCGATAACGCATAATGCGCTCGAACTCGGCCAACTCGACGCGCGTGTTGATGCCGGAAACTTCGCGCGCGTCCGCGTGTACGTAAATGCTCACGTCTTCGCCGTCGGCGCGCAGGATGCCGGGAACGTCGGTCAGATAATACTCGCCCTGCGCGTTGGCGGGCTGCACGCGCTTAAGTGCGGGGAACAGGGCGCGAGTCTCGAAGCAGTAGACGCCGGCGTTAATTTCGTTGATCTGGCGTTCTTCCGGTGTCGCGTCCCGCTGCTCGACGATGCGCTCGAAGCGCCCCTCGGCGTCGCGGACAATGCGTCCGTAGCCGGTCGGGTCTTCAAGTCGGACGGTCAGCACAGTGCATGCCGCGCCCCGCCCGCGATGCGCGCGGTGCTGTTGGACGAGCGTGGCGAGCGTTTCCGGCTGGATCAGGGGCACATCGCCGGAAAGAACGAGCACGGTCGAGTCGGCCCCGGCCAGAGCGTCGTGCGCGACCATGACGGCGTCGCCGGTGCCGTGCTGCTCCGACTGGGTAATGAATCTAGCGTTCTCGTCGCCGACTTCCTCGCGCACTGCGCGCGCAACCTCTTCGGCCTGATGTCCCACAACGACGTAAATCGGTCGGGCTGTTTTCATTAACGCGATGGCGGCGCGGCAGACGTGCGCGATCATCGGCCGCCCGTTCAATTCGTGTAGCACTTTCGCCGTCGCGGAGCGCATGCGGGTGCCCATCCCGGCGGCGAGAATTAATACATCCAGCGGCCCGGCTGCTCCCGGCGTGGTTGTTGGTGGCTGTCTCTCCATATATTCACGATCTTTGGGCGACGGCTGCTGGCGCGGGGCGCGCACGCGAAGCTTGCTCGTAGCAGGCCACAATAACGCGCGCGAGCTTGTCAGGGCTGTGGCGCACCTTTTCACCTTCGTCGAGTAAGTCGGCGCGCACGACCTCCGTTTCGGCTCCGAAAGCTTTTTCAAGCTGGTGATCGGTTATCCCGATTTGTTGCGAGCCTTCGGTAGCGTAGCGCGCGGCCTGCTCGTCACTGACGCGGCGGTCGTTGACGACGGTGTAGTCAAAAGCGATTTCCGGGGCATATTGTTTAACCACTTCGAGATGCCGGCGCGCGGTGTAGCCGTCAGTCTCGCCCGGCTGAGTCATCAGATTACAAATGAAAATCTTAATCGCTGACGACTCCCCGATACATTCGGCCATCCGCGCGACCAGGAGATTCGGCAATAAACTGGTGTAAAGGGAGCCGGGGCCGACCGTAATAATGTGTGCCGCGCGAATCGCCGCCAGCGCCTCGGGTAATGGAAGGCAGTGGGCGGGTTCAAGGCGTAAGCGACGGATGGGTTTGCACGCCGCCGTGATATTGGTTTCGCCCCGAACTTCACTACCGTCGTCCAGTTCGGCGACGAGGCGCACGTCGTTAAGTGTCGCCGGGTAAATGCGCCCCTTACTCGCCAGAACCTCGGAAGAGAGACGCACGGCTTCGACGAAGTCCCCGGTCACGCCCGTCAGCGCCGCGAGAAATAGATTGCCGAAACTATGGCCGCCCAAATCACCGTCGCCGCGAAAGCGGTAGCGAAAGAGGCGTGACAGGAGGGTTGAATCTTCCGACAGAGCGACCATGCAATTTCGTATGTCACCGGGCGGGAGAATTTGCAATTCATCGCGCAAGCGTCCCGAACTCCCGCCGTCGTCGGAGACGGTGACAATCGCGGAAAGCGACTCGATCCGCGCGCTTCCGTCGTTACTCTCGCCGACAAGACGTTTCAGTCCCGCAAGAGCGGTGGAAAGCCCTGTGCCGCCGCCAATTGCGACGAGCCTTAGTCCGCCTTTCACTTCAGTCAGCAATATTCAGTCCTCAGTAGAGACGGCGGTCACAACACCACCGACATGAAATTATATTCTAACAAATATTGGATTTTGAAGCGCTGAACTGGAGGCAAGTAGGATGGAAGGGGTGTAATTAAAAGTGGGACTCAGCGTTGAACTCTCAAGCATTGGCTTGACGAAGTTGAGTCCAATATGATTTCCATTCTTGATTGGCCCTTGTGACGCGCAGCGCCAACATCTTCCCGGCGTTC
>JBPCPQ010000104.1:0-15194 GCA_050999015.1 Pyrinomonadaceae bacterium
CAAGAAATCTTAGCGTTGTGCAGTTTGCCAGCGGAACTGGCGCTGGCAGCTTAAGTCCATGTGCTCAGAAATTCTTTTTCTTAAAAGCTATATCACCGGAAGCGGTCAGTGGCCTTCAAACGAAAGCTGTGGGGAGTTACGCCTTGGTCACTTTTTCAGCCTGCGGTCCCTTGGGGCCTTGCGTGACTTCGAACTCGACCGTCTGGCCTTCTTCGAGAGTCTTGAAACCGTCGCCCTGAATGGCGCTGTAGTGAACGAAGATGTCGGAAGAGCCGGGCTGCTCAATGAAACCGTAGCCCTTCGCGTTATTGAACCACTTGACCTTACCGGTAATTCTGGACATAGCTAACGAATCCTCCTAACGATTCGGTAAAACAGGCGAAATAAACTGTTCGGGTTTGCTCCGCCCACAAGGTTAATGCTCATGAGCCGGGGGGCGTAAGGGTTGTACGCCCCAGAAGAACTGCATGACCAACGGAAAAGCCCGTACACGGTGAACATTCGGCGAAATGCTTCGCTCACCATCTACGGACTCATAGGGTACTACTCAAAATCATTACTGTAGTGCTTTAACTCTAACGCAGAAGCGGGGTTAAATCAGAAACTGCCGTGATTTACGGCGCGGATACTAAGCGAAAGCCGTCGAAACTGTCAAGCACAAAAAAATGTGGCCGGTCACTGAAAGCTGACCGCCGTAGTTGTAACCGACCTGTCCGGCAGGTAGTGACGTGGACTCACCGCCGATTCGTTATGCCTTACTTCATAGTGAAGGTGAGGGCCGGTTGAGCGTCCGGTCGAGCCGACGTTCCCCAGTTTTTCGCCGCGTCCAATCTCAGCGCCTTCGGCGACTTCAATGTTTGAGAGGTGACCGTAGCGCGTGCTTAGTCCGCCGCCGTGGTCAACAATCACGATTTGTCCGTAACCGCTCTGCGTGCCGGCGAACGTCACCGTGCCACTGCCTGCTGCGACGACCGGTGCGCCCCACGCGGCGGCGATGTCGAGTCCGGCGTGAAACTCGGAAGAACCGACACCGAACGGATTGCGGCGCATCCCGAAGCCGTCAGTCAATTCGCCCTCGACCGGCCACACTGAAGGGATTCTCGCGCGCTCACGGATGACATCTTCATAATCGCGCAACTCCTCTTCCAAATCAGAGGCGCGACGCTCGACAGAATTAATCGCTGCCAAGTCCATTTCCAGCAAAGGGCCGCCGGTACCGCGCATTTCCGGCGCTCCGCTTTCGTGTTCGATGCCGGATATTTGGGAGAGTCGGCGCGACGCATCCTCGACGGCTTCGACGCGGTTTTTCAGCGAGTCGAGTTGTCGGCGTTGTTTTTCGTTCTGCAATCGAAGAAGACCGTTTTCGCGTTCCAGACGGATTTGCACGAATCTCTGCGAGAGGCTATACACCCCGTAGAATGCCGCGCAGAAAACGACAGCGACGGCGCAAACCGAAGCCTTGAGCCAGCGTTTATGAATAGAAATACGTCGGATTCGTGAACGTGAACGGGAGGTGCGGGCGACGATAAAAGCGTGTAAACGCTCGTCTCTGAACATCGGGAGTGTGCTCCTTGGGCGCGTCTGCCGCGCGAGCAAGCGGGGAAGGCTTACCATGGCGGTCGAGCGCGAAAGGCACTGTCTTGCCGAAAGAGGGCAACGAGTGCGAAGTTAATCCCAAACGGGGAAATTATTTGACCTGTGTGATCCGACTTCGGAGATGACAGTCTGCGATCCGGTCTCTTGAAACTGACTCTAACGTGTAGAGTGGCCGAAATTATGTGACTGCCTTGAAAGTGCAAGACCGTAACATACGAGGTGGGGGATTGCAACCGGCAGGGATGGCGGAAAAGTCGTCATTATAAAAGGCAACGAGGCCGATACCTGTGTGCGCGAACTACACACAGAGGTATCGGCCTCAATGAATAATTGATGACGTGCGTTAGGGTAAATCGCTACAGCTCGTCAATATCGCGATGGCGGCGTCCGCGCCCGCGCAGCATGGATAAGACGATAAGCAGCATCAGACCGACGAAAGCGACCACGAGCGCGATCTTAACCGCCACCATGATAAAGCTGACAAGCGCAATGAGCTGTTTCAGAAGCGTAATCACGAGCAGGACAATCGTTAGCAGGCCGCCCCACCGACTCGCAGTTTTGAGTAAAGGTGACATAACAAAATCTCCTACTTGCCAATAAAACCTTTGTGCCGGAGGGGGCGAAGTGCGATTTGCGTCAGAAACTTCGACCGCTCATGCCGAATCCGCTTTCCGAATAATACCACAGGATAAAGATTCTATCGTGAGGCTCCGGGAGTTCTCGCCGGGCTGCTCACGTGTGGCGTCCGACCGGCCAGACTCCGGGCTCGCGCGACGAGACCTGTGTCATTAACTCGTCCGTGCCGAAGTTTGTGGCTTCGAGCGAAGGGAGAGCGTTACTCACGACGGACGGGGGCCGACTTGATCCGTTGAAAACATCCGACTCGCTTTTACGTTGCGGGCGTAAGTAATCAAAAAGCATGTAAGCGCCGAGCAAGACGAGCACTACCGGTAAAAACTCCCTGACCGGCAGGCGCACGCCGAACATCGTGTGGAGCAGAAAAATTGTGCCGAGTGAAATCAGCACTACCGCCCAAGCCAAAGGATTGCCGTAGAGACGCCGCGCGATGGCGTCAGATTCGGCGTCGGGCGCGAGTCCCGAGCGCATTAGTTGCGCGGTGCGAAATGCGTCCACCGACGCGAAGAGCCACGTGCCGATAAAGCCGAGAATAAAAAACGCGACGCCGTCTGTGACAGTCGCCATCTGGATAAAGCTCGCGAAGATCGTAAAATGCACGAGCGCCTTTGAAGTCTGTCCGTTGTAGGCCGCGCCGAGACCGGGGACGATGAATGAAAGCAGTAGTGCGACGAGCGGGGAAGTTTTACGGCGCACCAGTTCCGCCGACGACGCGCCAAGACGCGATTGCTGTTGTTGCTGTAATAGTTCGACTCCGCTCACAATACAATCCTGACAGTAAGGGAAGCCGCGAACCCGGTGGTCGCACGCCGGGCACAAAGGGCGCGCACACCGGCTGCACTGCACGACCGCCCGGTTTGTCATGTGGTAAGAACAATTCATCAAATTACCCGTATCACCCCTCGCCTTGTTAAGAATGCCGCGTCGAAGATGTCGTGCGTCGCACGCCACCACCACCCGACTTTACTTTTTCTCTTCGGGATTTTGCTTGTCACCCGCGTCGCTTGTCGCGGGCAGAATTGGCACGGGCGCCGTGCCTGACGGCTCACCAGCAGGTGAATTGTCGGCACCTCCACCCAGACCGACGGCGCGTTTCAGTTCATCCGAGCGCACGGCACTGCCGGCGGTGCTCGCCCCGCGCTCGTAGGTTTGCACCGCGAGACGGAGGCTGGCGCGATACATGCCGCCGATTGAGCCGTCGTCAGACATCGTGTTCGTACCGACGAGCACAGCAATTAAGACCATCGTGGCGACGGTCGCAAGTTGCGGAGACACGACCACGTCGAGCCACTCGCGCAGGCGTGCCAGCACGCGCTCCCGCACCGGCGCGCGAACCTGTGCGGCATCAATTGTGCCGAGCGTGGCGTGGAGAATGCGTTGGTGAAGACCGGCGGGCACCGGACGCTCTTCGCTTATATACGAATAACAGGCCCCAATCGAGCGCACGACTTGTCCGGGTAGTTCGGTGCAGTGCGCGCAGAGCGCGGCGTGGCGTTCCCACCGGTGATAAAGATTCGCCGGCAGGAAACCGTCGAGGTAATCCGTCAGGTACTCTTCAAAATCCGCACACGACATCGCCGTTTCGGGGGCGGTTTGCATGAGAATGCGAGCTTCAAGTTCGCGGGACGGCGCGGGAGGGGCGGCAGTGCGGCATTCTGTAATTGTGTTTTTGACTTCGCTCAAAAGATCATGGCAAACCGGACAGCGTAGCGCGTGTTCGGCGAAAGCGCGTCCCACATCACCCGCGAGCGCACCGTCAAAATAATCCGTTAAGCGGTCTTCAAAGTCAGCACAAAGCATTTATACTTCCGCCTTACCCCTCCGTGTAATTTACGATTTTCGATTGCTGATTTGCTGTCTGGCTGCTTAATCGGCAATCGAAAATCTAAAATCGCAAATACTATACGTCGCTCATCGCGACAACGCGCATCCGGCGCAGAATCTTCGCTAACTCAATGCGACCGCGATTGATCCGAGACTTCACCGTTCCTTCAGGTATCTTCAACAAGTCTACTATTTCCTGATAGCTTAGCTCTTCGATGTCGCGCAGAATGACGCAGGTGCGGAGATCGGGGGGCAGCTTATCAATCCCTGCCTGTACCTGTTCTCCCAATTCATGACGCTCCATTTCTCTCTGTGGCGACCCGCCAGAGGCGCGAAGATGGTACGTATGGACTTCCAAATCTTCGGCCTGCGAATCATGCGGCGTGCGCTGGCGGCGCCGGTAGTCATCAATGATTAAATTACGCGCGAGACGCATCAACCAGTTTTGTAAATCGCCCTGCTTCGGGTCGTATTGATCGAGCGAACGATAGACGCGCATAAAAACTTCCTGCGTCAAATCTTCGGCGGAGTCCGCCCGCGAGGTAAAGCGGTACGCGAGATTGTAAATACGACGCGAGTATGTGGAGACAATTTCCTCCCACGCCGCACCATCGCCCGCGCGACACTTCCTGACCAACTCCGACCCTTCGCCGACAATCAATGCTTTTGCCGCTCCCACCACGCGCCCCTTCTTTCATCCCGCCGCTATAATAACGCGCTTCGCGGGTGGTGAACCCATTTGTCAACGGGGCATTACGAACTTCCAACGCGCAATGTTCCCAGACCCGTCAAATCCCGCGACCTCGGAAAATGACACGCCGCGAAGCCCACCGTCAATTCGCCGCCTTGCGCCTCTGTCCGCACTTATTGTAGCCTGACATTGCTGTACTATATATTGTGGTGCGCTCCCGGCAGAGTCAAGTTTTAGTACCACCATTTGTTCAAACTGAATTTTACCTTGTCTCATACTAGCCTTCGGGAACTTGTTGCTTGCGTAAGTACCTTAAATCTTTAGCTTTAGTTTTACTCGTTGGTCTCATCACGGTCTGGTTCGGGCGGAGGCTCGACTGGGCCAAAATCGCTGACGAACTCCGACAGTCGGACTTAAAACTAATTGCGGTCGCGGTGGCGCTCGTGTGCCTAACCTATTTGGTGCGCGCCTTTCGTTGGCGCGCGTTGCTCGCCCCGCTCGTGCGAAATGTGAGTTTACGTGAGTTGTTCGCCGCGACGACGGTCGGGTTTGGCGCTGTTTTTTTAATCGGGCGGGCGGGCGAGGTATTGCGCCCGGCCTTTTTACCTTTGCGGGACGGGCGAGTTCGCCCCGGCGCGGCGTTCGTCACCATCGCGGTCGAGCGTATCTATGACATGGTGGCTATCGTCGTGCTGTTCGCCGCTAACCTTCTTCTGTTTCTCGCGCCCGTCGGCGACGCCGCCACTTTTACGCGGATGCGAGAAGCGGGGCTTGTGATGTTGCTGGGCTGCGCCGCCGGAGTGGTCGCGTTGATATTGTTGAGGCGGCACGCCCCGGCGCTCATTCGTTGGCTCGGCGGCGCGTCAAACTCGTGGCTATCTTCGTTGAGGCGTGTGAGCGGAATTGTGACGAGCCTGTTGGAGCAGTTAGCGCAGGCGCTTCGCGTGATGGTAAGCGCGCGCGAGTTGATGATTACGATTGGCTGGACGATTCTTTTGTGGGCCTTGATTGCCTTCGCTAATATGCTCGTTTTCCGCGCTTTCGGATTGCCACTCGGCTTGAGCGAAACGTTGTTTGTGATGGGATGGTCGCTCGTCGGCTCGCTTGTGCCGACGCCGGGCGGTGCCGCCGGGACGTTTCACGTGGCGACCGCCGCCGGGTTGGTCTTTCTCGGCGCGGCGCGTAGCCAAGAGGAAGCCGCCGCCGCCTCCATCATTCTGCACTTAGTCGTCTTCGGGCCGGCGGCGTTCTTCGGCCTCTACTACATTTTGCGTAGCGACATCACTTTGGCTCGTTTGCGTCATCTGGCTTCAGAAAAAGTCAGCAAGCGGGAGACGAGCGGGGATGAAGGACAAACGAATATAAAGTCTCGACAATTACTTGCCGGGGAGGGACTTAGATGAAACGTGGATGTGTGCGAAGAACTGATCTCGCTTAAGCTTTACCATTTTCGATTTGGTGGAGTGGGTCTATGAAATGCCCGTTCTGCGGTTACTTGGAAGATAAGGTGGTTGATTCGCGTGAGTCGCGCGAGGGCGACGCGATTCGTCGCCGCCGCGAGTGCTTGAAGTGCGAGCGGCGATTTACGTCCTACGAGCGGATTGACGAAATCCCGTACATGGTCGTGAAAAAAGACGGGCGGCGCGAGCCTTTCGACCGCAACAAAGTGATGGCGGGACTTCTGCGCGCCTGTGAAAAGCGCCCGGTTCCTTCCTCTAAGTTGGAGGGCATCGTTAACTCGATAGAAAAGTACGTGCAGGAGTCGCCCGAGCGGGAGCGCCCGACGAGTAAGGTCGGCGAAATGATTATGCGCCGTTTGAAGGAACTGGATAAAGTTGCTTACGTGCGCTTCGCGTCGGTGTATCTCGAATTTGAGGACGTGTCGGAATTTATGCAGGAACTGAAGACGCTGGTGCGCGCGCGCTCAGGCGGCAACGCGACGGCGCGGAAGTAGCGGCAGCTTGAAAGAGGAGCGGCCTCCTCGTTTGATAATGCATCGTTTGCCAGTATCTTTATATGACTAAGCCGGTACGTGCGACAGCAGGACTCGAAGGTATTGAGTTGGAGCGGTTACGCGACCGCGTCGGACAGCTTTTCGCCGCGCTGCAAGAGGCTGCGGAAGAAGTCGCCCCGCCCGACCCCGGCACGTGGTCGCCGGTTGTTGATTTGTGCGAAGAAAGCGATACCGTTGTCGTGCGAATCGAGTTGCCCGGGGTGAGCGTCGAGCAAGTAGAAGTTGTTTTGACAAACACACATCTGCGAGTCAGCGGCGTCAGGAAGAGGAGCGTACCTCGCGGGCGCATCGTGCATCTATGTTCCGAGAGAGCTTACGGTCATTTCAATCGCGCCGTACCGCTCAGATGGCCGGTGCGAGCGAACGAGGCGACAGCGAGTCTGCGCGACGGCGTTCTCACCGTTCGGCTGCCGAAGTTGAATGACCGTCGCGGCGTGTCGTTTCAGATCACGGTTAAAGATGATGGTGGGGAATGAGCTGTTGATTCGATTGATGAAAAAGTTGTCATTCCCTGCTCGTTTAATTTTCCATAAATCATATCAGCGATAATTTTATGTCTGCAGTCACAGATGTTACAGAAGGTTTGGGAGCGGTGGGCGGCGGCGACGCCGACGAGCAGCAGTTACAAGTTCCCGACGTGCTGCCGGTTTTGCCGCTCCGCGACATCGTTATTTATCCGTTCATGATCGTGCCGCTCTTCGTCTCGCGCGAGAAATCAATTCGCGCGGTGGACGAAGCCCTCGGCGAAAATCGCATGATCCTTCTCGCCTCGCAGAAGGATTTGGACAAAGAGGAGCCGAATGGCGACGACCTTTATAAGGTCGGTACGGTCGCCGTTATCATGCGGATGTTGAAACTGCCGGACGGGCGCATTCGCATTCTCGTGCAGGGCTTGTCGCGGGCGCGCGTCGAATCGGTGGAAGACGGCGATTACCTGCGCGCGCATGTGAGCGTAGTGAATGAAACGGCGGCAGCCGAACGCTCCTTAGAAGTCGAAGCGCTGGTGCGCAACGTGCGCGCCTCGATGGAAAAGGCGGCCAACCTCGGTAAGAACATCTCGCCGGAAGTGATGGCGATTGTCGCCAACCTCGACGAAGCCGGGAGGCTCGCCGACCTCGCGGCCTCAAACCTCGAGTTGAAAGTTGAGGACGCGCAGTCGGTTTTGGACATCGCCGACACGACTGTGCGCCTGCGCCGGGTCAACGAGCTTCTCAATAAAGAAATCGAAGTCCTGACCGTGCAGCAGGAAATCAACACGCAGGCGCGCGCCGACATTGACCGCTCGCAACGTGAGTTTTATTTGCGGCAGCAGATGAAGGCGATCCAGTCCGAACTCGGCGAGGGGAACGAGTTGGCCGAAGAAGTCGCGCAGTTCCGCGAGAAGATCGAAACCGCCAAGATGCCGAAGCCGGCGGAAGACGAAGCGCTCCGCCAACTCAAAAAACTCGAACGCATGCACCCGGACGCGGCGGAGACGGCGACGCTCAGAAACTGGATGGAGATCATGACCGACCTGCCGTGGTCGAAAGCCTCCGAGGACAACCTCGATTTGCGTAAAGCGGAGGAGGTCTTGGACGCCGACCACTACGGTTTGGAGAAGGTGAAGGAGCGCATCATCGAGGCGCTCGCCGTGCGCAAGCTGAAGGAGAAGCCGAAAGGCTCGATCCTTTGTCTCGTCGGCCCGCCGGGCGTCGGGAAAACCAGCCTGGGGCGCTCGATTGCGCGGGCACTCGACCGACGTTTCGTGCGTCTATCTTTGGGCGGCCTGCACGACGAGGCGGAGATTCGCGGCCACCGCCGCACTTATGTCGGCGCGATGCCCGGACGAATTATTCAGGCGCTGCAACAGGCGGGGACGAACAATCCCTTAATCATGCTCGACGAAATTGATAAGGTCGGCGCCGACTTCCGGGGCGATCCGAGTTCGGCGCTCCTCGAAGTGCTCGACCCAGAGCAGAACAATAGCTTCCGCGATAATTACCTCGGCGTCACTTTCGATTTGTCGAACGCGATGTTTATGACGACGGCGAACGTCCTTGACACAGTTCAGCCGGCGTTGCGCGACCGGATGGAAGTGATTCGCCTCGCCGGCTACACCGAAGAAGAGAAACTGGAAATCGCGCGTCGCCACCTGATACCTAAACAGATGGAGGAGAACGGCATCGCTTCGCGCCACCTACGCATTTCCAAGCCGGCGCTCTCCGCGATAATTCTCCAGTATACGCAGGAGGCCGGGCTTCGGCAGTTGGAGCGTGAGATCGGAGCCGTGTGCCGCAAAGTGGCACGCCGGATTGCCGAGGGGCGTACCGAGACGGTTCGCGTCACGCCGCAGAATCTCCATGAGTTTCTCGGCACGCCGAAAATTCAGCCCGAAGAAATTTTGAAGAAAGACCAGATCGGAGTCGCGACGGGTCTCGCGTGGACGGCAGTTGGCGGCGACGTGCTTTTTATCGAGGCGTTGCGGCTGAAAGGCAAAGGCAATCTCGTCCTCACCGGTCAACTCGGCGAAGTGATGCGCGAGTCGGCGCAGGCCGCATTCTCATACGCTAAATCACGCGCCACGACGCTCGGCATTAACGAAGAGGATTTCAACACTTACGACATTCACATTCATATTCCCGAAGGGGCGATTCCGAAGGACGGCCCGTCGGCCGGCGTCACGCTGGCGACCGCAATGGTCTCGTCGCTTGCGCAACGCCCCGTGCGTAAAGATGTCGCGATGACCGGCGAGATTACCCTCCGCGGCAACGTCCTGCCGGTCGGTGGAATTAAGGAAAAAGTTTTGGCGGCGCGGCGCGCGCGCGTCTCGACGATCATTCTGCCGCAGCAGAATCAGCGCGACATGGATGAGGTGCCGAAAGAACTTTTCAGGGACATCAAGTTTGTCTTTGTGGACAACGTCACCGAGGTCTTCCGGCAGGCGCTGAAAGAGAAGGTTCAGCCAACCGCTGCCCCTGTGCCGCGCGCCGCGCGCCTGCCGCAAGTGGCATCGGCACCGAGGGCGTGAGGGCGAGGGCGCAACCGACGCTTTTTGTTATCTTCGGCGAATCCAGCACAACCCCGAAGCGCCCTTTGAGCATCACTATACTTGGTTCAGCGAAAGCGGGTTTTCGGTGGAAAATCTTACCGCTTCGCCTTTTATTTGCAAGCAGATAAGATTGACACCCGGCGAATCCGTATGTTAGTTTCGCCGTAGCTGGAATGGCTTCAGGCCTCTTCCAAAAAGATGGGCTTCGGTACGAAGCCGGATTGACAGCGAAATTCATTCGTCCTCATATGATTATTTAGTGGATGCCGCTCGTGCGACCTCGGCAGGTCGCCATCGTGGATTCGCTTTTCCCGATTAAGGAGATCAACGATTGAAGAATACGAGCCTCCCCCGATTTATTACTAATGCCGCTCTCCTAGCCGCGTTTGCCGCTCCCGTCGCAACCGTTCAGGCGCAGGTTCCGGCCGTATCACATCTACGTCACACGCCCAGCGAGATCGAGCGTGAAGACCCGCGCGTCTCGCAGGTCGTTGACCGCGCCGAGAAGCACTTCAGGCAGGGTAAGCTGAATCTCGCGGACAACAAACGCGAACAAGCGCGCGACGAGTTCGATAAGGCGGTTGATACCGTCCTCGAATCGGGTATTGATGTGCGTTCCAACCCGCGTCTGCGTGATTTCTACCTCCAACTTGTCGAGCGCGTCTATCGTGAGGAAGTGCCGCTACAACAACCACAGACCGCTTCGGGGAGAGTAGAGCTGGCAAGCTTTTCTCAACAGGAAGGCGCCGTCCCGGTGAAGACCCCGGTAGCGCAGGTCGGCTTCCGCGAGCAGAAATTTGAGCCGTCGCCGCTCGACGAGTTGAGTAAACTCGTCTTGACCACCGACGAAACGAACGTCAAGCCCGAAGACATCAACGCATTGGAAGAAGCTAAATCGAACGTCGACTTCGGGTTCAAATCAAACGCGCTGATTCAGCAATACATTAATTACTATCAGGGTCGCGGGCGCGCGACGATGGTGACGGGCATACGCCGCTCCGGCAAGTACATGAGAATGGCGCGCAAGATTTTCCGCGAAGAGGGCGTGCCTGAAGACATCACGTGGCTCGGCCAAGTCGAGAGCGCGTGGCGCCCGACTGCTCGTTCGTGGGCGGCGGCCTCCGGCCTCTGGCAATTTATTCCCGGCACCGGCGCGCAGTATGGCCTGCGACAGACCGCGTGGGTTGACGAGCGCAACAGCTTTGAGAAAGCGACGCGAGCTTCCGCGAGGTATCTGAAGTGGTTGGCGAAACGCTACAACGGCGATTGGGAACTCGCGATGGGCGCGTACAACACGGGTGAGGGTAACATTGACCGCGCGATTGGCCGTGCCGGTGTCGCCGACTTCTGGCGTGTCTATCCCTACATCGCACAGGAAACACGCAACTACGTGCCGAACATTCTCGCCACGATTTTGGTCGCAAAGAATCCTGAGAAGTACGGCTTCCGCAAAGAAGAGATACAGCCCGACGCGCCGCTCGCGTATGACGTCGTGCGCGTCCCTTCGGCGACGAGCTTGCAATTGGTCGCGAGCATGTCCGACACGAGTGTTGATTATTTGCGCAGTATCAACCCGGAGTTGCGCCGCGACGTGACCCCGCGCGGCGAGTCGTATGATGTGCGCGTGCCTCCGGGTCGCGGTAAGCAGTTCGCCGCGCTTCTGAAGCGTGTACCGGTCGAGCGGCGTGAACAGACGGCGCGGATAATTTCAGTCGCCCCCGGCGAAGACCTTCAAGCGGTCGCCGCGCGTACCGGAACCAGCGTCGCTCAACTCCAGCAATGGAACGCCGGCATTGACCTGAATGCCGGTGGCAAGCTGATTGTGCCTGCCGGAAACGTCCGCGCGACTTCGCTCGTGCTGCGGCAACGTGGAAACACGACCGCCCCTGCCGGCAGCAACCTGCTGACCGTCACCGCGCAGAACGGCGACACGGTTGCGAAGATCGCCGCGCGCTATAACGCTTCGGCGGACGAAGTCGCAAAGTTGAACGGTGTCACGCTTGATACTTCTTTGGAGCGTGGTCGGCAGATCAGGGTGCCCTCACAGGGAACAACCGGTAAAACCGTTTCACAGCCCGCGCGCCGTCGTCGTTAATAGAACGTACTGAAGCTTTCCGTGCCTTACCGGGGCGGACGCTGAAACCAGCATTGATGAGCGCGCTTTCAGGCAACTGCCGGAAGCGCGCTCACTTGCTTTGCTGTTTAATAAGCCAGCTTTTCAGACTTTGACTGCCTCGCGTTGTTTCTCTCACATTACGGAGCGCCCTCACTGCCATGCTCTTCCGCACCCAATCGGCTGCCGTCTACGGCATTGATGCCGACCTCGTTGATATTGAAGTAGACCTCACGCCCGTGCGTGGTGAAGCCGACTCGCCATCCTCTGTCATCATCGTTGGTTTACCTGACTTGGCCGTGCGCGAATCGCGCGAGCGCATCCGCGCGGCAATCAACAACAGCGGATTCTTTTTCCCGTTCCATAAAACGACCATCAACCTCGCTCCGGCGGATGTGCGCAAGGAAGGCGCGAGCTTTGACCTGCCGATTGCGCTCGGCATTCTTGGTGCCAACGGCGACCTCAACGAAGGTGTTGCCCTTGATGACATGCTTTCCGTCGGCGAGTTATCGCTTGACGGGCGCGTGCGTCCGATCAGAGGCGCGCTGTCCATCGCCGTCCGCGCGCGTGACGCGGCAATCAAGTTCTTACTGCTGCCGGAAGAAAACGCCAAAGAAGCGGCGGTCGTCGCGGGCGTGGACGTTTACCCGATCTCCGACCTGCGCGGCGCGGTTAATTTAATCGCGGCCTTGCGTGGTGAGACTGACCGCCCGGCGCCGCTCCAAGTGGCCCCGTCAGAAATTCTTTCACCGGGCGTTCGATCAGGGATTGACTTCCGCGAAGTGCGCGGACAATTGAGCACCAAGCGCGCCCTCGAAGTCGCCAGTGCCGGCTCGCATAACATACTTCTTATCGGCCCACCGGGATCGGGGAAGACGATGCTGGCGAAACGTCTGCCGACGATTCTGCCGCCGCTCGAGTTTGAAGCCGCGCTCGAACTTACCAAAATTCATTCGGTCGCCGGACTCACCGGACGCACGGGCCTCGTCACCGAGCGACCTTTTAGGTCGCCGCACCACACAATCAGCGACGCCGGATTAATCGGCGGTGGGGCGATGCCAAGACCCGGCGAAGTCTCGCTCGCGCATCACGGCGTCCTCTTCCTCGACGAGTTGCCGGAGTTTGACCGGAGCGTACTCGAAGTCCTGCGTCAGCCACTCGAAGACCAGAAGGTGACGATCAGCCGCGCCGCGATGTCGCTGACTTTTCCGGCGTCGTTCATGCTCGCGGCGGCGATGAACCCATGCCCGTGCGGCTTCTGGAACGATCCGACACGAGAGTGTCGCTGCACGCCGCTGCAAATCCAGCGTTACGTCGGTCGCATTTCGGGGCCGCTCCTTGATCGCATTGATATTCATATTGACGTGCCGGCGGTGAAGTTTAAGGAGTTGACCGGCGAAGCACCTTCGGCGGAGGGCTCGGACGATATTCGCGCGCGTGTCGTCGCGGCGAGAGAGGCACAGCACGAGCGCTTTCGCGGTGAGGGCTTCTTCTCGAACGCCCAAATGTCATCACGCCACATCCGAGAATTTTGCCGCATTGACGATGAGTGCGAGAGGATGTTGGAGAGCGCGATGACGCGCCTCGGCTTGTCAGCGCGGGCGTATGATAGGATACTGAAAGTTAGTCGTACCATCGCTGATCTTGATGCCTCGGCGGCCATTCGTCCGATACACGTCTCGGAGGCCGTCGGATACCGCTCGCTCGACCGCACTTACTGGGCGTGATCGGCGGTCACAGAACGGAAACATGCACCAAAGCGTTGGGGCGCTACACGAAAAAGATAAATTAAGAACAGAGAAGGGCAACGACGCGCCAAGATTGTCGCATCCCAAGTTGCGTGAAGAAGCCAAGCGCACAAACGCTCACCGGCGGAATTTAGAGTCGAGCGTAAGCAAGGCGTAAGCGCCGGGCCACTCACGCGGCAAGCGCGTCTCGGTCGTTGGTCGGACAGTCAAACAGGAGCGGTTCATAATTTCGGCTTGCTCCTACTGCGGCCCGCCTGAACGTTCGGAAAAGTGAACGCCACCGAAACCGAGAAAAAACCAGCTCCGGATTACGCGCTGACGCAGATGGCCGCCGAGGGCGACATGGGCGCCTTCGAGGAGCTGTACGAACGCCACAACCGCCGCGTCTATTCCTTGTGTCTCCGCATGACCTCAAACGTCGCGGAGGCCGAAGACCTCGCCCAAGAGGTTTTCATCCAGCTCTTTCGTAAGGTCGGAAGCTTTCGCGGCGAGTCGGCCTTCACCACTTGGCTCCACCGTCTGACGGTCAATCAAGTCCTGATGCATTTCCGCAAGCGCGGCGTGCGAATGGAGCAGACGACTGACGACGGCGAGACTCCAGTGCAGGTCGTCGCGGGGACGGAAAACCCGAACCAAATGCCGGTGGTTGATCGCATTGCGATTGATAAAGCCGTCGCGCAACTTCCTCCGGGGTATCGCACAGTCTTCGTGCTCCACGATGTCGAAGGGCACGAACACGAAGAGATAGCGCGCATGCTCGGCGTCTCGGTCGGAACGTCGAAGTCGCAACTTCACAAAGCGCGCATGAAATTACGCGGACTACTGAGGCAACAGAATCCGCCACAGTAGCTTCAAACAACGTCGCCCGCGTTTCAATCTGTAGTGACCTCGAAACCTAAGACGGCGACAAAAAGTACAACTAAGGCTGAGGTCTCCCCAAGACTGGCTGAATAAATGTAAGGAAAGAATCGCGTCCCGCAAGCGCTCTTCCGACTTGGACTGAAGCTTCGGTGCAGAGTAATGCTTCTATCAAGTCGGGCTTGACGAAGTCTGGCGCGAGAAGGTGATAAGGAAATGAACTGCGATAAGTGCCAAGAACTACTCAGCGATTTTATTGACGGCACGCTTACCGGCGAAGATCGAATTTTATTCGACAGTCATCTCGTAGACTGTCTCAGTTGTGTCGGTGTGCGCGAAGAGATGCGCTCCATCGTCGGCGTCGCCCGCGAAACCCGCGAACATTACGCCGCCCCGCCGAACGAGCGCGCGATGTGGCTGCGCATCCGCAAAACAATCGAAGTCGAGTTGGACACGAACCGACCTGCGAAGGCCGCCGCTAATTCCGCGCGCGATTCTTCGACCGAAGGCTTTTGGTCGCCGTTTCGGTTTCGCGGTCACTGCGATTGAAACCCGCGCGACGTTGTTTGAAGCTACTTTGGCGGATTCTGTTGCCTCAGTAGTCCGCGTAATTTCATGCGCGCTTTGTGAAGTTGCGACTTCGACGTTCCGACCGAGACGCCGAGCATGCGCGCAATCTCTGCGTG